>NZ_JBPQTP010000006.1:0-104319 GCF_051386395.1 Micromonospora sp. URMC 106 | reverse complement strand
CGCCCACACCCCGGCGCTGCCCCCCGTGCACCGCGGGCCGTTCCGGCCCGGCGACCGGGTGCAGCTGACCGACCCCAAGGGGCGGATGCACACGGTCACCCTGGAGCCGGGCAAGGCGTTCCACACCCACCGCGGCATCCTGGAGCACGACGCGCTGATCGGCCTGCCCGACGGCAGCGTGGTCACCACCTCCGGCGGTGGCACCGCGTTCCTGGCCCTGCGTCCGCTGCTGTCGGACTACGTGCTGTCCATGCCGCGCGGCGCCCAGGTGATCTACCCGAAGGACTCCGCCCAGATCGTCGCCATGGGCGACATCTTCCCCGGCGCCAAGGTCCTGGAGGCCGGGGCCGGCTCCGGGGCGCTGTCCTGCTCGCTGCTGCGCGCCGTCGGCACCGAGGGCGAGCTGCACTCGTTCGAGCTGCGCGACGACTTCGCCCAGATCGCCCGGCGCAACGTCGAGGCGTTCTTCAACGGGCCGCACCCGGCGTGGCACCTGCACGTCGGCGACGTCGCCGCCTGCACCGAGACCGGCTTCGACCGGATCATCCTCGACATGCTCACCCCGTGGGAGACCCTCGACATGGTCGAGCGGGCCCTGGTGCCCGGCGGCGTGTTCATCGGCTACGTCGCCACCACCCCGCAGCTGTCGGAGCTGGTCGAGGCCCTGCGCGAGCGCGGCGGCTGGACCGAGCCGCGGGCCTGGGAGTCGCTGGTGCGCGACTGGCACGCCGAGGGCCTGGCCGTCCGCCCGGACCACCGCATGATCGCCCACACCGCGTTCCTGGTGTCCGCGCGTAAGCTCGCCCCCGGCGTCACCGCGCCGCCGCGGCGGCGCAAGCCCAGCAAGGGCGCCGAGGCGTACGCCGAACGCCGGCAGGCGCTGCGCGAGGCGGAGGCGGCCCGGCAGGCGGCTGCCGCCCAGGTCGCCGCGGCGGAGCCGGTCGAGGCCGGGGACACGGTGCGGCCGTGACCGTGGAACGGGGCGGCTGGGAGTGAGCGGACGGAACCTGCCGGCCGGTGCGGGCCGGCGGCACGGGTGCGGGGAGGTGGCATGAACCGGCCGGGCTTCGGCGGCGGCGAGCTGCCGGCGGTGTTTCCCGACTGGTCGCCGTACCAGGACCTCGAATCGGCGGCCCGGGCCTACCTGCGCGACCCGGACGTCGCGCTGGAGGCGCTGGGCGGGGTGCTGCGCGGGGCGTCGGTGCTCGGCTTCACCCTGGAGCGCTTCGTCAACGAGGTCAACGGGGTGTGGCAGGAGGTCGTGGTCTGCGACGGCAGCCGGCTCGTCCTCTGGCACGGCGAGGACGTGCCGCCGGGGGAGGGTCCGCCCGGGTCGATGACCTCCTCGCTGCGGGTCGTGCCGGTCTCCACGGTCACCGAGGTCGGCTGCCGGCGGCGGCTGACCCGCGACGACAACGGCGGCATCCGGGTCGACAGCATCGACGTCTACCTGCTGCTGACGTCGCTGGACGAGGCCCCGCCCAGCGACGAGGCGGTGGGCGGGCCCCGGCACGACGCGCTGCGTTTCGGCAAGACCCTCGACGACGGGGGCGCGGGGCAGATCGCCCGGCTGGAGGAGTTCGCCCGCCTGGTCGCCTCGGTGGTCGGGCGCCCGATGCTCTGAGGCGTACGCCGGACGCGGCCGGCGGGGTCGTGCGCTCGTGTGGCCCTCCCGCACCCCGGCGGCGTGGGAGGGCGGGCGGTCAGTCCTCCTCGGCGTCCGGGCCGGCCACCTCGACGCCGTCGCTGCCGCGCACGACGTGGATGCACTCGCCCGGGCACTCCTTCGCGGAGTCGATCACCTCGAGGCGCAGGTGCTCGGGCACGTCGACCCGGCTGCCCGGCGCCTGCCGCAGCTCACCGTCGGGGCCCTTGACGTAGGCGAGCCCGTCGACGTCGAACTCGAAGACCTCGGGTGCGTACTGCACGCAGAGCCCGTCGCCCGTGCAGAGATCCTGGTCCACCCAGACCTGCAGCTGGTCGGTCATGACCTCCGCCACGGCGCACCCCCCATGTTCTCCCGTCCCACGCTCCGACGGTACCCGAACGCCCGGACCGGCCCTCGGGGCCACCCTTGGCGATCAAGGTTCGGTGACGAGCGCGTTGCGTGGGACCGAATCGGCCTCATAGCGGCTAGTGTTAGGGCAGAACGTTCAAGCCCCCCGGGGAGGTGGGACGTGGCACGCAGCGACGACGCGGACTCGCGCGCCGCACGGTGGGAGAAGGAGGCCCACGATCTCTCCACGCAGGTCGCGTTCCTTCAAGAGGAACTCGCTCTGGTGCGGCGCAAGTTGACCGAAAGCCCCCGACACGTCCGGCAGCTCGAAGAGCGGCTGGCGGCCACCCAGGCACAGTTGGCGCGGCTGACCGAGAAC
This sequence comes from Micromonospora sp. URMC 106, assembly GCF_051386395.1. Lineage (NCBI taxonomy): Bacteria > Bacillati > Actinomycetota > Actinomycetes > Micromonosporales > Micromonosporaceae > Micromonospora > Micromonospora sp. URMC 106. Next base: position 101,944 of record NZ_JBPQTP010000006.1, on the reverse strand, counting down.
AACGACCGGCTCGTGAGCACCCTCAAGGAGGCTCGCGCGCAGATCGTGACGCTCAAGGAGGAGATCGACCGCCTCGCGCAGCCGCCGAGTGGCTACGGCGTCTTCCTCGCGCGGCACGACGACGGCACGGTGGACGTGTTCACCGGCGGGCGCAAGCTCAGGGTCGCCGTCTCGCCCTCGCTGGACGTCGCCGAGCTGCGGCGCGGCCAGGAGGTCCTGCTCAACGACGCGCTCAACATCGTCGACGCGTTCGGCTACGAGCGGGTCGGCGAGGTGGTCATGCTCAAGGAGATCCTCGCGGGTCCCGACGGCAGCCCGGCCGACCGGGCGCTGGTGGTCTCGCACTCCGACGAGGAGCGGATCGTGCACCTCGCCGACACCCTGATCGGCTCGCCGATCCGGGCCGGCGACTCGCTCATGATCGAGCCCCGCTCGGCGTACGCCTACGAGCGGATCCCGAAGAGCGAGGTCGAGGAGCTGGTCCTGGAGGAGGTGCCGGACGTCGACTACACCGACATCGGCGGCCTCCACGCCCAGATCGAGCAGATCCGCGACGCGGTGGAGCTGCCCTTCCTGCACGCCGACCTGTTCCGCGAGCACCAGCTCCGGCCGCCGAAGGGCATCCTGCTCTACGGCCCGCCCGGCTGCGGCAAGACGCTGATCGCCAAGGCGGTGGCCAACTCGCTGGCGAAGAAGATCGCCGAGCGGGAGGGCAAGGAGAGGCACACCAGCTTCTTCCTCAACATCAAGGGCCCCGAGCTGCTCAACAAGTACGTCGGCGAGACCGAGCGGCACATTCGCCTGATCTTCCAGCGGGCCCGCGAGAAGGCCGGCGAGGGCACTCCGGTCATCGTGTTCTTCGACGAGATGGACTCGGTGTTCCGGACCCGGGGCTCCGGTGTCTCCTCCGACGTGGAGAACACCATCGTCCCGCAGTTGCTCAGCGAGATCGACGGCGTGGAGGGCCTGGAGAACGTCATCGTCATCGGCGCCTCCAACCGGGAAGACATGATCGACCCGGCGATCCTGCGCCCCGGCCGACTCGACGTGAAGATCAAGATTGAGCGGCCGGACGCCGAGGCGGCCAAGGACATCTTCTCCAAGTACATCCTCCCCGGGCTGCCCCTGCACCCCGACGACCTGGCCGAGCACGGCGGCGACCCCCAGGCCACCGTCGCGGCGATGATCGACGCGGTCGTGCTGCGGATGTACTCGGAGACCGAGGAGAACCGCTTCCTCGAGGTCACCTACGCCAACGGCGACAAGGAAGTCCTCTACTTCAAGGACTTCAACTCCGGCGCGATGATCCAGAACATCGTCGACCGGGGCAAGAAGATGGCCATCAAGGAGTTCCTCACCTCCGGCCGCAAGGGCCTGCGCCTGCAGCACCTCCTCGACGCCTGCGTCGACGAGTTCCGCGAGAACGAGGACCTGCCCAACACCACCAACCCCGACGACTGGGCCCGCATCTCCGGCAAGAAGGGCGAGCGGATCGTCTACATCCGCACGCTCGTCTCCGGCGGCAAGGGCGCGGAGGCCGGCCGGTCGATAGAGACCGCCAGCAACACCGGTCAGTACCTCTGACGGACACCCGCACGGGGCCCGCGGCGCGTCGCGTCGCGGGCCTCGTCCCGTCCACCCCACCCGGCACGCGCCGGCCGCCCCGGTCCGGCGCACCCCCTTCCGCCGTGCGGCGGACTACGCTCGACGTGACGGGGGACCGGTCGGGCGAGCGAAGCAGGTAGGTCGATGAGCGTAAGACGGATCATGGGCACCGAGGTCGAGTACGGCATCTCCGTGCCCGGCCAGGCCGGGGCCAACCCCATGGTCACCTCCTCCCAGGTGGTCAACGCCTACGGGGCACGCCCGGAACTCAACCGGGGCGGTCGCGCCCGCTGGGACTACGAGGAGGAGTCGCCGCTGCGGGACGCGCGTGGCTTCACCTACTCCGGCGCCGCGTACGACCCGGCCGAGGCGCTCGCCGACGAGGACCTCGGCCTGGCCAACGTGATACTCACCAACGGCGCGCGGCTCTACGTCGACCATGCCCACCCGGAATACTCGACACCCGAGGTGACGAACCCGCGGGACCTGGTGCGCTGGGACAAGGCGGGGGAGCGGGTGATGGCCGAGGCGGCCCGCCGCGCCGCCACCATCCCCGGCACCCAGCCGATCCACCTCTACAAGAACAACACCGACAACAAGGGCGCCAGCTACGGCTCCCACGAGAACTACCTGATGCGCCGCCAGACGGCCTTCGCCGACATCGTGGCGTACCTGACGCCGTTCTTCGTGACCCGGCAGATCGTCACCGGCGCCGGCCGCGTGGGCATCGGCCAGGACGGCGGGCAGAGCGGCTTCCAGATCTCCCAGCGCGCCGACTTCTTCGAGGTCGAGGTCGGTCTGGAGACCACCCTCAAGCGGCCGATCATCAACACCCGCGACGAGCCGCACGCCGACGCCGACAAGTACCGCCGGCTGCACGTCATCATCGGCGACGCGAACCTGTCGGAGATCTCCACGTACCTGAAGGTCGGCACCACGGCGCTGATCCTCACGATGATCGAGGAGAAGGCGCTCGGCTCCGACCTGGGCATCGCCGACCCGGTGAGCGAGCTGCGCGCGGTCAGCCACGACCCCTCGCTGTCCCACCTGATGCGGATGCGCGACGGGCGGCGGCTCACCGCCCTGGACGTGCAGTGGGCCTACTACGAGCGGGTGCGGTCCTTCGTGGACGAACGCTACGGCGCCGACGCCGACGAGCAGACCCTGGACGTGCTCGCCCGCTGGGAGAGCGTGCTGGACCGGCTGGGCCGTGACGTCATGCTCTGCGCCGACGAGCTGGACTGGGTGGCCAAGCTGCGGCTGCTGGAGGGCTACCGGGAGCGGGAGAAGCTCGGCTGGGGCTCGCACAAGCTCCAGCTGGTCGACCTGCAGTATTCGGACGTGCGCCCGGAGAAGGGCCTCTACCACCGGCTGGTCTCGCGGGGCGCGATGAAGACCCTGCTCGACGACGAGCAGACCCGCACCGCGATGACGGAGCCGCCGGAGGACACCCGTGCCTACTTCCGCGGCCGCTGCCTGGCCCAGTACGCCTCCGAGGTGGTCGCCGCCAGCTGGGACTCGGTCATCTTCGACGTGGGCCGGGAGTCGCTGGTGCGGGTGCCGATGATGGAGCCCGAGCGCGGCACCCGCAAGCACGTGGGTGCGCTCTTCGACCGCTGCCCCAGCGCCAAGGACCTGCTGGAGACCCTCACCGGCGGCTGATCGTCGCCGACAGATGCCCGCCGCGTGCCGAAGCCGGCGCGCGGCGGGCTTTTCGTCGCCTCCGCGAGGTAAGTTGATCGCAGGGCGATCGTGGAGGAGGCAGCAATGGCCACTCGTGACAGCGGCGGGCAGTCGCAGTCGGGCAAGTCGCGTCAGGGCGAGGAGATCGAGGACGTCACCACCGAGGCCAACCCGGAGGTCGCCGAGCGGCACGCCGAGATCACCGAGGACGTCGACGACCTGCTCGACGAGATCGACTCCGTCCTGGAGGAGAACGCCGAGGAGTTCGTGAGAGGATACGTACAAAAGGGAGGCCAGTGATCATATCAGGCCGAAACGGACATGTCGGTTCCGCTTGATGATGAGAATGGTCGACGTCGTTGCCGCGACTGCGGAGACTGGAAGCCGCTCGATGAGTTCTGTGCGAGCAGCAAGCGTCCCAGCGGTCGCGGCAGCTACTGCAAGCCGTGCTTCAACGCTCGCTCCAAGGCGAGCTATGCGAAGCGGGTGAAGGAGCGGTACGACCGTGAGGTGAAACCGCCCCGGGCGGTTCCGGACGGTCATCGCTTCTGTGCCGACTGTGGAACCGTCAAGCCCGTGGCCGATTTCCTCGTAACCGCTCCGACGGTTCGGGCTACGCCTCCTATGGCAAGCCGTGCCCACAACCTCCGGACTCGGGAGACCAAGCAGCGGCTCTACGGCGGCGGTCGCGAGTACCACCTGCGGCGGCGCTACGGCGTCGGCGAGAAGGAGTTCCAGGAGCTCCTGGCCGAGCAGGGCGGGGTCTGCGCCATCTGCGGCACACCGGACCCCCAACATCTGGACCACGATCATCGCACCGGCTGGGTGCGCGGGATATTGTGCTTCAACTGCAACGGTGGTCTCGGCCAGTTCCGTGACGATCAGTCGCGGCTGGCCGGGGCGATCACATATCTGAGAGGAACCACGTGGCAGCGGGTTTTGATCCATCCGGGCGTCTACCAGATGTGTTCACCAACGCGGGGACGTCCTCCTTCACCTCGTTCCTGAGCAAGGTGGCCCCCGAGATGCTGCCCGGCCGACGGCCGCTGCCGCCGGGGATGGCCGCCGACATGGCGCCACACGCGACCACCATCGTGGCGATCTCGGCCGTCGGCGGTGTCGTGATGGCCGGCGACCGGCGGGCCACCATGGGCAACCTGATCGCCCAGCGCGACATCGAGAAGGTGCACCCGGCCGACGCGTACTCGCTGGTGGGCATCGCGGGCACGGCGGGCATCGGCATCGAGCTGATGCGACTGTTCCAGGTGGAGCTGGAGCACTACGAGAAGATCGAGGGCGCGATGCTCTCGCTCGACGGCAAGGCCAACCGGCTCGCCTCGATGATCCGCGGCAACCTGGGCGCCGCGATGCAGGGTCTCGCGGTGATCCCGCTCTTCGCCGGCTACGACCTGGCCGCGAAGGACCCGGCGCGGGCCGGCCGGATCTTCAGTTTCGACGTCACCGGCGGCCCCTACGAGGAGACCGGCTACGACGCGATCGGCTCCGGTTCGATCTTCGCCCGGTCGGCGCTGAAGAAGCGCTTCCAGCCGGGGCTCTCCATCGACGAGGCGGTCCGGCTCGCGGTCGAGGCGCTCTACGACGCGGCCGACGACGACACCGCGACCGGCGGTCCGGACCTGATCCGGCGGATCTACCCGGTGGTGATGACGGCGACGGCGGAGGGCACCCACCGGCTCACCGACGAGGAGATGTCGGCGATCGCCGAGAGCGTGGTCTCCGGCCGGATGGAGAACCCGGGCGGTTGACCCGCTCCCGCCCGCACCAGTCAGCAGCCGTCAGCACAGCGCCCTAAGGAGAACCGCCGCCGTGGCAATGCAGTTCTACGCCTCGCCCGAGCAGATCATGCGCGACCGCTCCGAGCTGGCCCGCAAGGGCATCGCCCGGGGCCGCAGCGCGGTGGTCCTGAGCTACGAGGGCGGGGTGCTCTTCGTCGCCGAGAACCTCTCCAGCGCCCTGCACAAGGTCAGTGAGATCTACGACCGGATCGGCTTCGCCGCCGTCGGCCGCTACAACGAGTTCGAGAACCTGCGCCGCGCCGGCGTACGGATGGCCGACCTGAACGGCCTGAGCTACGACCGGCGGGACGTCACCGGCCGGGCCCTGGCGAACGCGTTCGCGCAGACCCTGGGCGCCATCTTCACCGAGCAGTCGAAGCCGTTCGAGGTGGAGATCTGCGTGGCCGAGGTCGGTGCCAGCGCCGAGGACGACGAGCTCTACCGGCTCACCTACGACGGGTCCGTCAACGACGAGCCGGGCCGGATGGCGATGGGCGGGCAGGCCGAGGCGATCACCGGGGTGCTGAAGTCCCACCACCGTCCGGACATGTCCCTGGGCGAGGCGGTCAAGGTCGCCGTGCAGGCGTTGAGCAGCGTCGGCGGAGAGGGCGGCGCCGCCCGGACCATCGCCGCCAACCAGTTGGAGGTGGCGGTCCTGGACCGGCGCCGGGTGGGGCGGACGTTCCGCCGTGTCACCGGGGCCGCCCTGACCGCGCTGCTCGACGGCGGCAAGGCCGAGGAGCCGGTGTCGGCCCGCCCGGAGACGCCGACCTCGCCGACCGAGGAGGCGAAGAAGCCCACCACGTCGGCCGGCTCGGCCGATCTGGAGGGCCAGCAGACCGAGACCCCCGAGGCGTAGCGGAGCACGACGGGTCGCGGGCGTCCGGGCCGTGGGCCCGGGCGCCCCCCCTTCCGGTACGCGCCGCCGCCGACCCTTCCCGCGCGCCGCCGACCCTTCCCGCGCCGTCGCCCACGTTCGCCCACTCGCCGCACCGGCGTCCACTCGCGCCGGTCGGCGCGTCCGCGTCGTGCGGGCCGACGGGCACCCCGGGCGTGAGACGCCGCGGCGAGCGCTGCCATCTGGGGCCTCGGGCGGCTAATGTCTCATCATGGAGCGGCGAATCTTCGGCCTCGAGACCGAGTACGGCGTCACCTGCACCTACCGGGGGCAGCGGCGGCTGTCCCCCGACGAGGTCGCCCGATACCTCTTCCGCCGGGTGGTGTCGTGGGGCCGGTCGAGCAACGTGTTCCTGCGCAACGGCGCCCGGCTCTACCTGGACGTCGGCTCGCACCCCGAGTACGCCACCCCGGAGTGCGACTCCGTGGTGGACCTGGTCGCGCACGACCGGGCCGGCGAGCGGATCCTGGAGGGGTTGCTCGTCGACGCGGAGAAGCGGCTGCACGACGAGGGCATCGCCGGCGAGATCTACCTGTTCAAGAACAACACCGACTCGGCCGGCAACTCGTACGGCTGCCACGAGAACTACTTGGTCTCGCGGCACGGGGAGTTCGGCCGGCTGGCCGACGTGCTGATCCCGTTCCTGGTGACCCGGCAGCTGATCTGCGGGGCGGGCAAGGTGCTGCAGACCCCGCGCGGCGCGGTCTACTGCCTGTCGCAGCGGGCGGAGCACATCTGGGAGGGCGTCTCCTCGGCGACCACCCGGAGCCGGCCGATCATCAACACCCGGGACGAGCCGCACGCGGACGCGGAGCGCTACCGCCGGCTGCACGTCATCGTCGGTGACTCCAACATGAACGAGGTCACCACGCTGCTCAAGGTCGGCACGGCCGACATCGTGCTGCGGATGATCGAGGCCGGGGTGGTGATGCGCGACCTGACGCTGGAGAACCCGATCCGGGCGATCCGCGAGGTGTCGCACGACATCACCGGCCGGCGCAAGGTGCGGCTCGCCTCCGGCAAGGAGGTCAGCGCCCTGGAGATCCAGCAGGAATACCTGGCGAAGGCGACCGAGTTCGTGGAGCGGCGGGGCGGCGACCAGACCGCGAAGCGGGTGGTGGAGCTGTGGGGCCGGGTGCTGCGCGCGGTGGAGACCGGCGACCTGGAGCCGGTGGCCCGGGAGATCGACTGGGTGACCAAGCTGCGGTTGATCGAGCGCTACCAGCGCAAGCACGACCTGCCGCTGTCGCACCCCCGGGTCGCCCAGATGGACCTCGCCTACCACGACCTGCGCCGGGGCCGGGGCCTCTACGGGCTGCTGGAGCGGCGCGGCGAGGTAGACCGGGTGGCCACCGACCCGGAGATCTTCGAGGCCAAGGAGACGCCGCCGCAGACGACCCGGGCGCGGTTGCGCGGGGAGTTCATCCGGCACGCCCAGGAGAAGCGGCGCGACTTCACCGTCGACTGGGTGCACCTGAAGCTGAACGACCAGGCGCAGCGCACCGTGCTCTGCAAGGACCCGTTCCGGGCGTACGACGAGCGGGTGGAGCGGCTGATCGCCAGCATGTGACGGTGCTGGCCGGCCCGGTGCGGTGGCGACCGCCGGCCGGGCCGCCCGGCCCGGTAGGCTGACCGCGCCATGACGACTTCCGAACCTCCCGAGAGCGGCCGCCAGCGGCAGAACTGGGTCGAGCGCCGCCGCGAGAAGATCCGCGAGGAGATCGCGCGCAACCGGCGCGGCGAGTACACGGTGCCCACCTGGGTGCTGGCGCTCGCGCTGGTGCTGATCGTGGGCGCCTGGCTCACCCTGATCTTCATGGCCTGACCCGGCGCGCGCGACACCGCAATCTCGAAGTGGTGGCGGCCCCGGCGGGCCGGGGACCATCATGCCGTCCGGCGTTGTCGGGTCCGTGGACCGGCGCGCCCCGCCCGGTGGCAGGGATGGTGACGTCATCGCACACATCGACCTCGGTATCGACGAGCGGGCGCATCCGGGCATCCGGGGCCCGATGAGGTTCCGTCCGGAGACGGCCAAGCCGCTCAACGCGCTGGCGGAGGCGCTCCTGCGTGCCCCGCACCCGACGCTGACCCCGGGCGAGCGGGAGCTGATCGCGGCGTACGTGTCGGGGCTGAACGAGTGCCGGTTCTGCTGCGCCACGCACTCCGCCTTCGCGGCGGCGCAGTTGCCCGACGGAGTCCGGCTGGTGGACCGGGTGCTCGCCGACCCCGCGGGCGCGGAGGTCAGCGACAAGCTCCGGGCGCTGCTACGGATCGCCGAGGCCGTGCGGCGCAGCGGCCGGGACGTGACGGTGGAGTTGGTGGCGGCCGCGCGGGATGCCGGCGCGACGGACCTGGAGATCCACGACACCGTCCTGATCGCCGCGGCGTTCTGCATGTACAACCGCTACGTGGACGGGCTGGGCACCCTGGTTCCGGACGACCCGGCGGTGTACGAGAAGGCGGCCGAGCGCATCGTGCGGCACGGGTACGTGGCGAGCTGACCGGCCGCCACGGATCCGGGCGGGGCGTCGGCCGTGCGTGCTCAGCCGAGCAGGCGGGCGGCGTGCCGGCCGGCCGCGGCGGCAGCGAGGAAGTAGGCGTGGTCGGCGTCGAGGCCCCGGCCCATGGTCGACAGCGGCACCGGCGTGGCCCGCAGCGCGGCCTCGAGCCCGTCGGTGGGCACCCGGACGAGGGTGTGCCGCGCCGCGAGGGGGGCCAGCGCGGCGTCGACCTCGCGGGCCAGCGCCGGGTCCAGCCCGTCGGGCACCACCAGCTCGGCGGGGGCGAGGGCCACCCGGCCGTACGCGGTGAGGCTGTGGTGCGACACGCCCCGGTGCCGGGGGCGGGGGTCGGCGTCGGAGATCCGCAGCGACCCGACCGGGCGCCCGCCCAGCGTGGCGACGGCGTTGACGGCCTCGCCGACGGCCACGCCGGAGAAGCCCCACCGGGTGCCGGTGCCGAGGTTGCCCGGTCCCTGCGCGACGATCGCGATGTCGGCGCGCAGGACGTGCCGGGCGGCCAGCAGACCGCTGTGCACGGTGCTCGCCTCCAGGTCGCCGCCGAACGCCTGGCCGACGCTTACCGTGCCGACGAGGGCGTCGCGCAGCCCGGCCAGGGTGCGGGAGAACCACGCGGGCAGCGCTCCGCCGTCGGTCAGCACGTACGCCACCCGGGCGTCGGGGGCGTCGGCGTGGATGCCGGCCAGGATCGCCGGCAGCGCGGAGTGCAGGTCGGCGGTGACGACCGGCAGGCCCGCCACGTCGTCGGCGGTGGCCAGGACCTCGCGGTGCGGGGACGCCTCCTCGTCGACGCCGAGCAGGATGGGCTGCAGCGGGGTGTAGCGGGCCTTGACCAGGTGGCCGGCGTCGCGGGTGTCGAGGGCCTGCGGCGGGTCCGGCGGCAGCCGGTCGGGCAGCGCCACGACCAGGGCGTACCCGCCGGTGCCGAGACCCATCAGCAGCGCGCCGGCGTTGAGCAGCACCCGGTCGCCGGGCTCGGGCCGGCCGACCAACTCGGGGTAGGCCAGGGCCCGGACCGTGCCGCCGTCGGGCAGGGCGACGTCGAGTTCCACCGCCCCGGTCCACTGCCGCCGCAGCGCCGTCACCGTTCCGGACCGCCATCGCACCATGTCCGGCACGCTAGCGCCGCCGCCCCGCCCGGCCGCGCCCGGGGCGGCCGGGCGTCAGGCGTCGGGGTCGGCCGGCGGCCGGGTGACACCGGGTGGGGTGCGGGTCGGGTCGAGGAAGACGTACCGGATCTGCCGGTAGCGGGCGGTGAGGCGGCGTTCGGCCTCGTCGGCGGCGGCCTCGATGGTCGCGCCGCTCGCCTCGTCGTCGAAGTCCACCTTCGCGGCGACGAGGATGTCGGCCGGGCCGAGCTGCATGGTCAGCAGCGTGTCGAGCCGGCGGACGGCGGGCAGCCGGGTCAGCTCGTCGGCGATCTCGCGGCGTAGCCGCTCGGGCACGGACCGGCCGACCAGCAGCGAGATGTTGTTGCGGGCCAGGACGGTGGCCACCACGAGGAGCAGGAGCCCGATCAGGATGGAGGCGACGCCGTCCCACAGCTCGTCGCCGGTGAGCTGGGACAGGGCCACCCCGACGGCGGCCAGCAGCAGCCCGATCAGGGCCGCGCTGTCCTCGAGGAACACCGCCTTGACGGTGGTGTCGGAGGTCAGCCGCAGGAACCGCCGGGGGGTGGTGCGCCAGCGGCGGGACTCGGCCCGGACCTGGCGCACGGCGCGGGCCAGCGAGACGGACTCGATGGCGAACGACACGGCAAGCACCACGTACGAGACGAGGTAGTCGCCGCTGTGCTCGTGCACCAGGATCGTGGTGACGCCGTGGGTGACCGCGAAGCCGGCGCCGGCGACGAACGTGAACACCGCGGCCAGGAAGGCCCAGACGTAGCTCTCCTTGCCGTACCCGAACGGGTGGCGGGCGTCGGCCGGGCGCGCCCCGCGCCGCAGCGCGAGGTAGAGCAGCACCTCGGTGGTGGTGTCGGCGACGGAGTGGACGGCCTCCGAGAGCATCGCGGCCGACCCGGAGATCATTCCGGCGACCAGCTTGGCGAGGGCGATGGCGAGGTTGGCCGCCCCCGCGACGACCACGGTGCCGACGCTCTCGGTCTTCACCTCAGGCTGGGCCATCAGGTCACTGTATGGCCGTCGGGGGCACCGCACCGGGGGACAGGAGGTGGGACGGGCGCGACGCGGCGCACGTCGTGCCCGCGTGGGTGCACGTCCCCGGCGCGCGGGCTGCTAGCGTCTACCGCGTGTCGCGGACCCGCACCGAACGCCTGGTCAACCTGGTGATCTGCCTGCTGTCCACGCGACGGTTCCTGACCGCCGCGCAGATCGCCGCGACCGTCCCCGGTTACGAGCACGATCCGGAGGACGCGCGCGACCACGAGGCGTTCCAGCGCAAGTTCGAGCGGGACAAGGCCGAGCTGCGCGAGCTGGGCGTACCGCTGGAGACCGGGACGGCGAGCGTCTTCGACGCGGAGCCCGGCTACCGGATCGCCCACCGGGAGTACGCGCTGCCGGACATCCCGCTCGAACCGGACGAGGCCGCCGCCGTGGGCATCGCCGCGCGGCTGTGGCAGCACGCCGGCCTGGCTGCCGCCGCCTCGTCCGGGCTGGCGAAGCTGCGCGCCGCCGGCGTCGACGTGGACCCGCAGGCCACGCTGGGCCTGGAGCCGATGGTCACGGTGGATCCGGCGTTCGCGCCGCTCACCGCCGCCGCCCGGGACAGGCGCGAGGTGACCTTCGACTACCGGGTGCCCGACCGCGACGAGCCCAACCGTCGCCGGCTGCAGCCGTGGGGTGTGGTCTGCTGGCGGGGCCGCTGGTACGTGGTCGGCCACGACCTCGACCGCGAGGCGACCCGCTGCTTCCGGCTGTCCCGCGTGGTCGGGGCGGTCCGCGTGACCGGCGCCCCCGGCGGCTACGAGCCGCCGGCAGGCGTCGACCTGATCAGCCACGTGGCCCGCTGGTCGGGGCCGGTGGAGCGCACCGGGCGGGCCACGGTGCTGGCCGCCCCGGGGCGCGCCGCGGGGCTGCGCCGCTGGGCGGTCGGCGTCACCGCCGGGCCCGACGGCGATGAGATCGTCCTGCCCTACGCCGACGTGGACGTCCTCGCCGGCCAGCTCGTCGGCTACGGTCCGGACGTGCGGGTGCTCGACCCGCCGGAGGTGCGGGAGGCGGTCATCCAGCGGCTCAAGGAGATCGCGGCGCGGCACGACGACCTCGCCGTCGTCGGGGGTGCCCGGTGACCCGCCCGGCCGCCCGGGGCGGTTCCCGGGCGTCGGCCGACCGGCTGGCCCGGCTGCTGAACCTGGTGCCCTACCTGCTCGCCCGGCCCGGCATCGAGATCGCCGAGGCCGCCGGCGACCTGGGTGTCACCGAGCGGCAGCTGCGCGAGGACCTGGAACTGCTGTGGGTGTGCGGGCTGCCCGGGTACGGTCCGGGCGACCTGATCGACATGGCCTTCGACGGCGACCGGGTGACCATCACCTACGACGCCGGCATCGACCGTCCGCTGCGGCTCACCCCGGACGAGGCCCTCGCGCTGGTGGTGGCGCTGCGGATGCTCGCCGAGACGCCCGGGGTGGCCAACCGGGAGGCCGTGGAGCGGGCCCTCGCCAAGATCGAGAACGCGGCCGGCGACCTGGTGGCCGCGCCCGTCGAGGTCCGGCTGCCCGCCGACACCCGCCGGGTGCAGGAGCTGCGGGCCGCCGTCGAGAGCGGCCGGGCGCTGCGCATCACCTACTACACGGCCGCGCGGGACGAGACCACCGACCGCGTCGTCGACCCGCTGCGGATGCTGATGGTCGGTGGCCGGGCGTACGTGGAGGCGTGGTGCCGCCGGGCGGAGGCGGTGCGGCTGTTCCGGGCCGACCGGATCGACGCCGTCGCCGAGCTGGACGAGCCGGCCGTGGTGCCGCCGCAGGCCCGCCCGCACGACCTCACCGAGGGCGTGTTCCGGCCCTCGCCGGACCTGCCGCTGATCACCCTGCGGGTCGGCCGGAGCGAGCGGTGGATCACCGAGTACTACCCGTGCGAACGGGTCGAGGCCGGCGCCGGCGACCAGTGGCTGGTCTCGCTGCGGGTCACCGACCTGGGCTGGGCCCGCCGGTTCGTGCTGGGGCTCGGGCCGGAGGTCACCGTCGTGGCCCCGGCCGAGCTGGCCGAGCAGGTCCGGGCCTCGGCCGCCGCCGCCCTCGACGCGTACGCGACGCCGACCCCCGCCGCGCCCCGGCGTCCGGCGGACGGGCCGGACACGCCGTCGGAGGCGCCCTCGGCCGACCCGGCGGTGCCGGCCGGCACGCAGTAGGCTGGCCGCCGTGGTGAAGTGGATCGTGCTCGCGGTGGTGCTGTTCGCGCTCGTCGGGTTCGCCCTGGCCGTCCGGCCGGTGCTGGCGCGGCTGCCCCGGCTGCGCCGCGCGGCGGTCGCCCTGCAACGCCGGGCGACCGAGGCGGAGGCGCTGCGGGACAGCGCGGAGGCGCTCCAGGAGCGGGCCGAGGTGCTCCAGCGGCAGCTCGACACCACCCAGCGGCGGCTCGAGCTGATCAAGGCAAAGCGCGGCGGCTGATCGACCGGTGTCGCGTCCCTGCGCGATGCGGTCCGGTTCCGCTCAGCACTGATCCGTCCGCGGAGTGTTGACGGGACGTCCCGCGTTGGTCAAGACTTCACCGGCCGGGGACGAACCAGCATCCCCCGGCGGGTGGCAACGGCCGTCGACGCACGTACGATGGGCTGCGGTACACCCCCCACGACGACACAGAGCGACTGGAGCTTCCCATGGGTGCCCTCAAGCCGTGGCACATCGCCGTACTCGTGGTCGTGCTGATCCTGCTCTTCGGCGCGAAGCGGCTCCCCGACGCGGCCCGTTCGCTGGGCCGTTCGCTGCGGATCATCAAGGCCGAGACCAAGAGCCTGCACGACGACGACCGCGACCTCGCCGAGAAGGCCGACGCGCAGGCCGGCTACCAGCCGCTCCCGCCGCACGCCGGACAGCAGGCCCCGCAGCAGGCGCCCTACCAGGCCCCGCCGCAGCAGCAGCCGGTCGTTGACCCGGTGCACCGCGTCCGCGACAACTGACCGAGGGCCCGAGCACCGTGGCCTTCGCTCTCCGTAAGCGCGGTCCGAGCAACTTCGAACGGGCCGCTGACGGCTCGATGACGCTCATCGAGCACATCCGCGAGCTGCGCAACCGGCTGTTCAAGGCGTCCCTGGCGATCCTGGTCGGCTTCGGCTTCGGCATCTGGCTCGCCGGGCCGGTGCTCAACGTGCTCAAGCGGCCGTACTGCGACCTGCCGCAGGCGCAGTCGACCAACGGCGCATGCGACTTCGTCCAGCTCGGCCCGGCCGACCTGTTCCTGCTGAACCTGAAGATCGGGCTCTGGGTCGGGTTGATCATCGCCGCGCCGGTCTGGCTCTACCAGCTCTGGGCCTTCATCGCGCCGGGTCTGCACCGGCACGAGCGGCGCTACGCCTACGTCTTCACCGGGCTGGCGGCGCCGCTGTTCGCCGCCGGCGCGGTGCTGGCATACTTCGTGACCGCGAAGGGGCTGGAGTTCCTGCTGGACATTTCCGGCAGCGACATCAACACGACCCTGGACATCACCCGGTACGTCTCGTTCGTCACGAACCTGATCCTGCTGTTCGGGGTGGCGTTCGAGTTCCCACTGTTGGTGTTGATGCTGAACTTCGTCGGCATCGCCAGCGCGAAGCGGCTGCTGGGCTGGTGGCGGATCGCGGTCTTCGTCTTCTTCGCGTTCTCCGCGGTGGTCACGCCGACCCCAGACCCCTTCGGGATGACCGCGCTGGCGATCTGCCTCTGTGCGCTCTACTTCGCCGCGGTCGGTGTCGCGTTCCTCAACGACAGGCGCAAGGGACGCGGCCGGGAGGTCTACGCGGGCATCGGCGACGACGAGGTGTCGCCGCTGGAGTTCGACCCGGAGCCGGTCGAGGCCGGGCAGCGGGTCGACGCCACCGCGCCGGTCGAGGCTCCGGAGCCGGTCGCCGCGCCGGCGCCGATCGACCGCCGCTACGACGACATGACCTGACCGCGGCCGGCCGCACCGCACACAACGACACGAGCCCTCCTGACCGGGGGCTCGTGTCGTTGTGTGCCAGGTGCCAGGTGCCAGGGTGCCAGGTGCGAGGTGCCAGGTGCCGGCTGGGCGGGTGCCGGGTTGGCCGGGCGGAGTGCCGGCGCTGGCGCCAGATGCCCGCGGGAAGGCCGCCGTCCAGCTCGTCGGGGACGCCCCCCGCGCCCGGTGCCACGGTCGCGCGTCGGCGCCGTACCGCCGTCACCCTGACGCGTCGCGTCGGCGCGCCCAGCGCACGGCACGGGCCGTCGACGATCCAGTCGGTAATCCGTCATCGGGCATCCACGAGCTGCGATCAGGTAATCAGGTCTTTACGATGTGTCGACGTTCCCGACAAGGAAGGTCGATGCCCAGTGCGTCGCCCGACGTTCCGCCCCCCGCCCGTCACCGTGCCGGAGGCCGTCCCCTCGCCGGGGCGGCGCGGGCTGCCGGTCGCCCGGTCGACCCTCCTGCCGGCGCCTCTGCCGGCGGGTTCCCCGTCCGGCCGTCCCGCGCCCGGCGACGACCGCACCGCCACCGTGGACGCCGGCGCGATCGGGTCCGGGCCGATCCTCGACGCGCAGTGGCCGACGACGGTCGGCCACGGCTTCGTCCCGCCACCCGTGCCACCCGGCGACCGGCTGCCCGGGGCGAGCGTGCGCCCCGGCTGAGTCCCGGCGGACCCGCCCGCGTGGTCATCCGGCTCGTCCGGCCGCACCGCCCGGCGCGTGGTCACACGTGCCCGTGCCCGTCACACGCCAGCCGACGCGTCACGGGCGGGACCCCGTCCGTCCACGCGGCCGGCCCGCGAAGTCCCGTCCAAGGGACCCGATCGCCGCCGCGTACCCCAGATCGGAGCTCCGCGTTGATCCGCGTTGTCGTCGCTGAGGAGATGCGCCTGTTGCGCACCGCGCTGTGCGCCGCGTTGTCGAGCGAGGAGGAGATCGAGGTCGTCGCCGAGGTGGCCGGAACGACGGACCTGTCCGACGTGGTGCGCCGGCACCGGCCCGACGTGGTGTTGGTCGACCTGGCGTCGGACGTGCCGCAGCCGGTCGACGTCGTCGCGGACATCACCGAGGCGGGGCCGGACACGGCCGTGCTCGCCATGGGACGCCGGTGGAGCCCGGCGGTGGTCGGGGACCTCCTAGCCGCGGGGGTGCGGGGCCTGATCGGCAAGGACGCCCCGTTGGAGGCGCTGGTCGACGCCGTGCGGGAACTCGCCGCCGGCGGCAAGGTCATCGACGCGGAGGCCGCCGCGACGGCGCTGCGTCCGCCGTCCAGCCCGCTGACCCGCCGGGAGGTGGAGGTGCTGCGGGTGGCCGCCGAGGGTCTGCCGCTCAAGGAGATCGCCCGCAGGCTCTTCCTGGCGCACGGGACGGTACGCAACCACCTGTCGGCGATCATGCGCAAGACGGGCGCGCGCAACCGGATGGAGGCGGTGTGGCGCGCCCGCCGCGACGGTTGGATGTGACCGGTGGAGCCGGGCTGGCGGCCACCTCCGTGCGCCCGTCTCCGCGATGGGGGGCGCTCTCCGCTCGCCGAGCGATACCGATTGGTATGTGTTTGAATGCGGACGGTCCGTGATCCACCTGACGATGCTCGGGAAGGTCCACCGTGATCCGTACCCTGCTCGCCCTCGACGGTGCCCTGGTCCGCGGCGCCCTCTCGCTCGTCCTCGCCGCTGAGGAGGACATCAGTGTGGTGGCGGAGCTGGACCGGGGCGACGCACTCCCGCAGGCGGTGCGGGCGCAACGGCCCGACGTGGCGGTCGTGGACCTCGATCTCGTCGGCGGGAACGGGTTGGCGGGGCAGTGCCCCCTGCTGGTGCTCGCGGACCGCCGCCGCGCGCGCAGCCTGCACCGGGTCCTCGCGCCCGGACGGACCGTCGGCGTCCTCGGCAGCGACGTCTCGCCGCAGCGGGTGGTGGACGGGATCCGACGGTTGGCCCGGCGGGAGTCGGTGATCGACGCGGATCTGGTGATGGCGGCGCTGACCCGGGACAGCCCGCTGACCTCGCGGGAGACGCAGATCCTCGACCTGACCGCGGCCGGGGCGCCGGTGGTGGAGGTCGCCCGGGCGCTCGGCCTCGCCGCGGGGACGGTGCGCAACCACCTCGGGCGGATCGCCCGCAAGGCGGGCGCGCGGACCAGGGTGGAGGCGGTGCGGGTAGCCCGCGAGGCCGGCTGGATCTGACGGCGGCAGGCACGACAGAGGCAGGGCGGGGCGCCGGTCGTGTGGCGAGGTCGCCACGCCACCGGCGCCGCCAGGCCCGGGCCGGGGCTCAGTGCCGGCCGGTGCATCCCTGGGCGCTCCAGCCGGTTGCTGCACGGCGCCCGTCGACCGGGCAGGCTGGTGTCGCGGGGACGGGAGGGCCTGGGTAGCGTGCCCGTCATGAGTGCGGACACCTTCCGCTCGGTCGAGATCGAGCGCACCAGCGTCGGACAGTACGTCGTGCGGAACGTCCGCGGCGGATCGATGTCGATGGGCACGGGCGAGGACGCCAGCTTCACGCCGGTGGAACTGCTCCTGGCGGCCATCGGCGGCTGCACCGCGATCGACGTGGACCTCATCACGAGCCGCCGCGCCGAGCCGATCCAGTTCTCGGTCGAGGTCACCGGCGACAAGATCCGGGACGAGGCTGGAGCAAACCGGATGCAGAACCTCGAGGCCCGGTTCACCGTGACGTTCCCGGTGGGCGCGGACGGCGACAGGGCACGTGAGGCGCTGCCCCGGTCGCTGCGGCAGTCGCACGACCGGCTCTGCACCGTCTCCCGTACCGTCGAACTCGGCACTCCCGTCTCGATCGTCGAGGCTGCCGGCTCCGCCGGGTGACGTCTGGAGGACGTCACCCGGCGGAGCCGGGCGGCGAGGCTTTCGATCATCAGCTCGGGCGCTGACAGCGTCCGACGCCGTCGACGGAGGCGGGTCAGTGGTGGTGGCCGTGCCGGCCGAGGGTCTCCACGGGGGTTGCGCCGGGGCGGGTCCACTGGGGCACGGGGCGGCTGGTCGGGCCCCAGGTGGCGTTTCCGTCCGCGTCCGTGCGCCAGTACCAGCACGCGTTGCGCCCCTCGGGCCAGCCCTCGGGGTTGTCCTCCCACGCCTCGCGGCGGCCGTAGGGCGTCATGTCGAGCAGGCCGAAGGAGCCGTTGACCGGCTCGTTGCCACGGCTTGTCGTGGAATAGGTGAGGAACGCGCGGTCGCCGTCCCGTAGGAAGCAGGTGATGGACCCCATGCTGCCGCCGACGGGGGCGTCCACGTCGCGCACCGAGTACCAGGGCTGGGTGTAGCCCATGAACTCGACGTAGGGGGCGACCTCGTCCCACCGGCCGACGGTCAGGATGGCGAACGAGACGCCGCGGGCGTTGAGGTAGGCGGCGTCCTTCAGGTGCCAGGCGGTGGTGGTGCAGCCCTCGCACTGCCCCTGGTGCGGAGCCCCGTCCCACCACATGTGCTTGTAGACCACGAGTTCGTCGCGGCCCTGGAACAGGTCGAGGAACGGGGTCGGGCCGTCGGGTCCGACGACCTCGACCGTCGCGTCGAACTCGACCATCGGCAGCCGGCGGCGGGCCGCGGCGATGGCGTCGCCCTCGCGGGTGTGGGCCTTCTCGCGGACCAGGAGCTCGTCGCGGGCGGCCTGCCAGGTGGCCAGGTCGACCACGGGCGGGCGGCCGGGCAGCGCGCTGGTCGGGGCGTCGGGCGTGGTCGTCATGGTGTCCTCCGTGGTGTCTCGTGCCAGGCAGCGTCGTACGACGTACTACGACACCGGGACAGACGCGGAACCCGGCCGAAACTCATCGCTGCGGGGTGCCTCGGCCGATCCTGCACCCGGAGCGCTCGTCGGGAGGACGGGCGTGCGGTGTCTACCCGAATCTCCTCGGGGACGCGGGTGAGCGGGTCACGGACCGGCAGGTCAGCCGAAGGACTCCGTCCCGCATTCGGTGAGCCTGCGCCGGAGGAGGTCCCGTTCGGGTGCGGTGCCGGCCAGGGCGAGCGCCTCCCGGTAGGCGACGGCCGCCTCGGCGTGACGGCCGGCCCGGTGCAGCAGGTCGGCCCGGGCGACGGTGTAGGGGCGGTAGCCGCGCAGCAGCGCCTCGCCGGCTAGCTCGTCCAGCAGCGCCAGGCCGGCCTGCGGGCTGTCGCGCATCGCCACGGCCACCGCCCGGTTCACCGCGACGATGGGGGAGTCGGTCAGTGCCAGCAGCACGTCGTAGAGCGCCACGATCTGGGGCCAGTCGGTGGTGGCCACGTCGGCCGCCTCGTCGTGCAGCGCGGCGATCGCCGCCTGCACCCCGTACCGGCCGGGCGGCCCGCCGGTCAACGCGGCCCGGACCAGCCCGATCCCCTCGGCGATCATGGCGCGGTCCCAGCGGCCGCGGTCCTGATCGTCGAGCAGGACCAGTTCGCCGTCCGGCCCGGTGCGCGCGTCGCGTCGGGCGTGGACGAGCAGCATCAGGGCGAGCAGCCCGGCCACCTCCCGCTCGGTGGGCAGCAGCTGGCGCAGTATCCGGGCCAGCCGGATGGCCTCCTCGGCGAGATCGATGCGTTGCAGCCGTGGGCCCGCGCTGGCCGCGTACCCCTCGGTGAAGATCGAGTACACCGCTTGCAGGACCCCCGGCAGCCGCTGCGGCAACTCGTCGGCGGGCGGCACCCGGAACGGGATCCGCGCTTGTCTGATCTTCTGCTTCGCCCGCGTGATCCGCTTGGCCATCGTCTGCGCCGGTACCAGGAACGCCCGCGCCACCTCGGTGGTGGTCAACCCGGCCAGGAAGCGCAGGGTCAGCGCGCCACGGTCCTCGGCCGCCAGCGCCGGGTGCGCGCAGGTGAAGAACAGCAGCAGCCGCTCGTCCGGGAGGTCGCCGCCGGGCTCCGGGGGTGGGACCGGACCGGCACGGTCGGCCTCCGCCTGGAGGATGGCCAGCCGCGCCGCGTACGCCTGGTCGCGGCGCAACCGGTCGATCGCCCGGCGCCGGGCCGTGGTCATCAGCCATGCTCCCGGCCGGGGCGGAACCCCGTCGACCGGCCAGGACGCCAGCGCCGCCTCGACCGCCTCGGAGGTGACCTCCTCCGCGAGGTCGAGGTCGCCGAAGCGGCGGACCAGGGCGGCCAGCAGCCGGCCGCGTTCCTCGCGGAACACCGCCGCCACCAACGCCATCGGCGTCTCGGGCGACGCCGCCGATGACCTGTCCGGCGCCGCGGCGCCGGCCGCCCGTGCGTCCACCGCGGTCAGGCCCCGAACTCGGCCACCGGCCGGATCACGACCGAGCCGTCACCGTGGGCGCCGGGGCAGCGGGCGGCCCAGTCCAACGCGGTATCGAGGTCCGGCACGTCGATCACGTAGAAGCCGCCGAGCACCTCGCGCGTCTCGGCGAACGGCCCGTCGGTCACGACCCGCTGGCCGTCCGACCCGACCCGCACCGTCGTGGCGGTCACCAGATCGGCCAGCGACTCTCCGCAGACGAAGATGCCGGCATCCCTGACCTCCTTGTCGTAGGCGATCCAGTCCTCGACCGTGCAGCCGGTGTTCACACCGTTCCCGTCCACCGCGCCAGCGTTGATCAACAGTAGGTACTTCACGATTTGTCTCCTGTCCGTCCTTGCCCTCGTGCGGCGGCGGCCGCACGCCATCTCTACGGACGAGACCCCGCCAGATGGACACCCTGGCCAGAAATAATCCACGGACCGCTCCGACTACCGGCTGCGGGCCCTCACCCTCGGTACCGCCCGCCAGCCGAGGGACCCGCACATGCCGATCACGCACCTGCCCCGCCTGCCGACACCGCCATCGCCGACCGTCTGTCCACCCGGATCCGTACGACCGGCGATCGCGTCACTGCCGTCAGCCAGCCTCACCGTCAGACCGACCGCCACCCGGCTCGGGGTCGTGACCTGTCTGTCAGCCCACACCGACGCGCATGCGCCCCGTCAACCCAGCGCACCCAGTTTGACAGCCCGCTTGAGGAAGACGACGCCGTCGATCATGTCGAGGTGTGCCGGGTCGAGCGGGAAGTAGGCGAAATCGTGGGAGACGCGGCGGGTGGGTTCCGTGACCGCCCGGGCCAGGCGGCGGGCGTCGACGAGACAGTGGTTCCACGGCAGCGTGGACAGAATGCCCTCGATGGTGTCCGGGGGCGGGATGTCGTCGCCGGCCGTGCCGAGGGCTGAGGCCAGGAAGGCGTACCGGTCGCCCAGGTGCGTCGCGGTTATCGCTCCCGCGCTCCACCATTCCAGCTGTTGGTCGCCGAACGGCATGAAGCTCTTGTTCCGCTGCAGGTGGAGGTTGCTGGCGAAGACCAGGGCCGGGCCGTGCTCGGCGACCGCACGCAGGTTGGCGGCCATCAGCGCGTCCCGCAGGGCAGACAGCCGCGTCCACCGTGCCGGGGACGCGTCGGCCATCCAGTAGTGGTAGCGGAGCAGGCCGGTGGCGGTGCGCGCGTACAGTGCCGCCCGCGCCCTGTCTCCCGCGCTCAGCTGCGGTGCCTGCGTGTCGAGCAGCGCCACCAGGTCGTCGGCGACCAGCCGCAGCCGCTGGGCGTCGGCGGACCGGCCGATCGACTGGGCGGGATCCATGGCTGCGGCTTCGTTCGACCACCGGTCGTCGGGGCCCAGCAGCGCGTCGAGGGTTTCCCTGGTCACCACGGTGCGGGGCAGCGGGCCGTCGAGGAGGTCGTAGAGGGCGGTGAGCGCCTGACGCGGGCTCGCCGCCCAATACTCCAGCGGGCCGTCGAACCCGAAGAACCGCAGCTTCTCGTCGTGCTCCTCGTTGTATGCCCGCATCCAGCGCACGAGCTCCCGGTTGGCCGGTGACGCGCCGAAGCCGTGGCTGAAGCCGCGCTCCATGACGTCATCGAGGGTGCCCGCGCCCGTCATGATGTAGCCGTCCACCACGAGGCCCTTGAGGCAGTCGCTCTCGATGGCGAACGCCCGGTAGCCCTCGTGCTCGACCAGGTGCCGGAAGACCTCGTTGCGCAACTCGCCCAGCTCTTCGACGAAGTGCCGGGCCTCGCCGAGGCCGAGCAGCAGGGGGCGGGCGGGAAGCGAGCGGAGGAACGCCGAGACGCCAGCGCCACCGAGTGGCCGGGCCGAATCCACGATATTCATACCATCAACGGTATCGTTGAACACCCGGTTGAGACTTTCGTCCGAATCCTCGCGCCTGGGGCGGACGAACCTTCAATCGGCGATGAACCCGTCGTGGCAGTGGACCCGGCCGGTGGTCCGGCCGCCGCACCGCACTCGACTCTTGCCGAACGGCCCGTGGACGCCCGAAGACGAGATCAGAGCCAACCGCGGCGGACGGCCGCCACGCCGGCCTCGAATCGGGTCGTCGCCCCCAGCCGCTCCATCACCATGGCGATGCGGCGGCGCGCGGTGCGTGAGCTGATCCCCAACTGCCGGGCGATCGCCTGGTCGGTCAGGCCGGCGCCCAGCAGCCGGGCAACCACCGCCTCCTGCTCGGTCAGCTCGTCGGCGCCGGTGCCGTGTGAGTCGGGCACGATGGGACTGGCGAGGGACCAGTGCGCCTCGAAGAGCGCGATCAGCGCGTCCAGCAGCGACGATCGGTGGATGATGGCGGCGGCTTCGGTCTCCACCGTGCCGGCGACGAGCATGATGACGCCGACCTGGTCGTCATAGACCCTGAGTTTGACCGGCACCGTCGGCAGGGCGCGGGCCTGCTCGCCGAGCCGGACCAGCTCGGTGATGACGGCCAGTCGGCCCGGCAGTTCCAGTGCCGCGGTGTCGTAGATGGCCCGAATCTCGACGCCGGACTCAAGCAGCGGGCGCTCGACGCCGACCTCGTCGAACTCCCCGAACTGCTGCGTGTACGGGGGGCGGTCGAAGGTCATGATCGAGGTTGTCGTCAGCCGCTCCAACTCGGACAGACGCAGGGAGATCGCGGCGGCGCCGACGACGGTCTCGATCAGCCCGGACGGGTGTGCCTGCAGGTTGCCGAGCCGGAAGTCGTCGACCAGCTCGGCCACGGCGGCGCGTGCCTGTGCCAGGCCGGCCCGGTGCTGGAAGATGAGCCTTTCGATGGTGGCTTCGGGCGACGCTGGCCGGTAGCGGCCCCGACCCGTGCTGCGGATCAGACCCAGCGACTCCAGCCGGGACAGCGTCCGGCCGAGCATGCGGGCTGTCGCGTCGAGCACCGTGGCGAGTTCGGCGGAGGACACCTCGGCGCGCCGCAGCACCGCTCGATACACCTGTTCCTCGAACGGGCTGATGCCCAGCGCCTCGAGCACCCGTCCTCCCCTGAGCGACCCGGCTCGCTGGCCAGATGTGGAACCTTCCACATTCGGCCAGCTCGAAGTCTAGACCACGATGATCACTCACGTTTGACTCTCTCCCACTGGGACGACCTGTTCGACCACGAGCCGAGGGAGCACCGAGGATGAGACGAACGTTCCATGGCCGATGGTTCGGGCCGGTACTGGCGGTCGTGACCGCAGGGGCCCTGACCGCGACGCCGGGTGCCGGCGTCGCCGCACCGGGATCCGGGGGCGACGCCGGCGCCGCCCGTGACGCGACGCCGGGTGGCGGGGGGCCCGTCGCCTTCGCCGGACCCGAGTCGACGTCGATCACGCTGATCACCGGGGACACGGTCGAGTACACCAGGTTCGGCGACGGCCGGGTGGCCGCGACGATCGACCCCGCCCCGGGCCGGGAGGGCGTGAGCTACCGCCTCCGCACCGCCGAGGACGGCCACTACTACGCGCTGCCCAGCGACGGGCAGGCGGCGATCGCCTCGGGGTTGCTCGACGAGCGGTTGTTCGACCTCTCCTACCTGGCCGAGAACGCGTACGCCGATGCCAGGACCGCCGAGGTCCCGGTGATCGTGCGGTACGAGCAGGACATCTCGGCCGCCCGGCTCACCGCCAAGGCGAAGACCCTGCGCGGCGCCAGCAGGTCGCGGGGCCTGGACAGCGTCAACGGCGCCGCCGTGGCGGTGGCGAAGAAGAAGGCCACCGACTTCTGGCGGGACGTGATCGACCCGAAGTCCGGTCTGGAGAAGGTCTGGCTGGACGGCCGGGTCAAGGCGCTGGACGACGTCAGCAACGGGCAGATCGGCGCGCCGACCGCCTGGCAGGCGGGATACACCGGCAAGGGCGTCAAGGTCGCGATCATCGACACCGGCATCGACGACACCCACCCCGACCTCGCTGGCACGGTGGTGAGTGAGCGCAACTTCATCCCGGCCGGCCGTCCGGGAGGTGGCACGCCGGACGACGCCAAGGACGGCCACGGCCACGGCACGCACGTCGCCTCGATCGTCACCGGGTCCGGCGCGGCGTCCGACGGCCGGTACCGAGGAGTCGCCGCCGGCGTCGACCTCGCCATCGCCAAGGCGCTCGACGACAACGGCGGCGGCACCGACTCGGAGATCATCGCGGCCATGGAGTGGGCGGCGGGCCCGCAGGACGCGGCGATCGTGAGCATGAGCCTGGGCGGCGGCGCGACGGACGGAACGGACCCGCTCAGCCTGGCGGTCAACGACCTCACCGCGGAACACGGCACGTTGTTCGTGATCGCCGCCGGCAACGACGGTCCCGGCGCGGGCACGGTCGCCGCACCGGGCGCGGCGGACGCGGCGCTGACCGTGGGCGCGGTCGACGCGAACGACCAGCTCGCCAGCTTCTCCAGCCGCGGCCCCCGCCTCGGTGACTTCGCGATCAAGCCGGAGATCACCGCGCCCGGGGTGAACACCGTGGCGGCCCGGGCGGCGGGCACCACGATGGGCACCCCGCTCAACGACCGGTACACCGCCGCGTCCGGCACCTCGATGGCCACCCCGCACGTGGCGGCCGCGGCGGCGATCCTGGCCCAGCAGCACCCGGACTGGACCAACAGCCAGCTCAAGACGGCGCTGGTCGGCAGCGCGGCCAGCGTCAGCGGCACCGTCTACGAGCACGGCGCCGGAAGGCTCGACGTGGGGCGCGCGGTGACCCAGCCGATCACCGTCGACACGCCGAAGGTGTCCGGGCGCTTCGACCACCCGTACACCGGCCAGACCCTGACCCGCACCATCACCTACCACAACTCCGGCAGCAGTCCCGTCGAGCTTGACCTGGACCTGTCGATGACCGGAGAGAACGGCAGCCCCGCCCCCTCCGGGTTCGCCACCCTCGATCGGGACAGGATCACCGTGCCCGCCTCCGGGTCGGCGAGTGTGACGCTCACCATGGAACCGACCGCCGGTGCCGCCGGCGTGTTCACCGGTCGGCTGCGCGCCGGCAACGCCGCCGGCAACCAGGTCGTCGTGCCGCTCAGCGCGCGGTTGGGGGCCAAGATGGCCACCCTGACCGTCCGCCTCGTCGGCCGCCCCGGGCAGCCCATCGAGCCCTCCGCCGCGTACACGGTCGGCGCCATGATGCTCAACGACACCGACCCGAAGCTGGAGGGGGCGCCGCGCAGCTACACGAGCGACTGGAACGGCTGGCGGCGCGTCGAAGGGACGCAGGACACCTGGGAGGTGAAGATGCGGGTGGCCGAGGGCGGCATCTACGGAGTCGAGACCATCGCGAACGACCGGGCGGCCGGCAGCCCGCCGAACTCGTACGTCCACACCAACCTGTTGTTCGAGCCCGAGGTCCCGGTGCCGGGCGACGCCACCGTGACGTTCGACCTTGCCAAGACGACCCCTGTCACGTTCCAGACCGAGCAGGCGAGCGTCCCGCACACCGCGAACTTCGCCTGGGGCTACGTCGCCGCGTCCGGCCGTGCGTACAACGGCGCACAGACCGCGGCGGGTTACCTGAACGCCGGCTACTACCGGGTGTCCCCGACCAAGCCGGGCGCCCCCGGTAGGTTCTGGTTCTCGCCCGACGTGATCCAGATCGCGCCCGAGGCGCTCCTCGACCTGGGCGGCCGGCAGGGACCCATGCCCGCACGGTACGCCGACGATTACGGCAGCCTGCTCCGGCCGCAGGCGGCGGCCTTCGAGACCGACCGGCGTTCCCGGTTGGTCGGGGCGGACGTGCTGGACGCCGGAGGTGATGTCCGCGGCGCGCTGGTGTTCGTCCCGGCCAGGTCCCAGCAGGAGATGTTCGCCGCCACCGACGCGGCCATCGCCGGCCGGGCGGCGGGGCTGGTCACCGACATGACGCTGCCCACCGACCCGTTGAGGTACGGCGAGATCGACCTGCCCGTGTTGATCGTCGACACCGCGACCGCGGGAAAACTGGTGGCGGCGGTCGCGGAGAAGGCCAGCCCACCCGTCACGATCCGCGCCCAGATGCAGGCACCGTACGAATACAAGATCGTCCACTACTTCAATGACGGCATTCCCGAGTCGATGCCGCAACCCGCACGGGACGCGGACCTCGCTCAGGTGCGGGCGACCTACCACGCCGACCAGCCCGCCGTGAACGGGAGCCGTCGACCGCTGCCCGACACGGTGGAGGTCAACCACGCGTACAACCCCTGGCAGTTCATCTCCATCAAGGCCGGCCATTCGTTCGTCGGCCGCACGACGCGGACCGACTACCACACGATCACCGGCCCGGACGTGGTCTGGGACCGCACCCTCCACGTGGGGGACCTGGCCACCGCCAACCTGTACACCGTGGTGTCGAGCCGGGCCTTCAGCGCACCCGAGCGCAGCGAGGAGTCCTGGAACGAGCTGCGGATACCGGGCAACAGCCAGCGCGGGCCGGGGATCCGTCCGGAGATCTACCGGAGCCATGCCATGCCGTGCGACAGCTGCCGTACCGGCGACGTGCTGCGGTTCCGCTCGCTGCACGCCGTCGGCACCGGGCAGTACACCGACGCGGGCGACCCGACCCACCTCGCGCTGGAAGGCGAGCAGGCCGAGCAGGCCCGCCTCTACCGGTTGGACGCGAGGGGCAACGCCACCGAACTCACCCCGGCGTACGACGCGTACCAGTTGCCCTACTACACGCTGCCCGCCGAGGCGAGCACGTACCGGGCGACCAGCAGCTACAAGCCCGACCGGGCGGGCCAGCGGTACGGCAAGCAGATCGACACCACCTGGACGTTCCGCTCGCAACGCCCGACCACCTCGACGGTCCAGCAGCCGAACACCTGCCTGGAACACGTGCTGTACGGCAAGACCGACCCGTGTGTGTGGGAGCCGATGATCATGCCGAGTTACCAGCTCGGCCTGTCGGTGAACAACACCGCGCCCGTCGGTCGGCACCGGATCACCGTCAGCGCGCAGTCCGGCGCCGGCATCACGACGGAACTCGCCGGCGTGAGGATGTGGACCTCACCCGACGGCGGCCGGACCTGGAAGCCGGCATCGGTGAAGGCCGGGCCGGACCACACGTTCCAGGTCACGTACCAGAACCCGAAGGCGGCCGACACCACCAACGCAACCGTCAGCCTCAAGCTCGAGGCGTGGGACACCGACGGTAACCGGGTCGAGCAGGTCGTCCGCGACGCGTACGGGCTCACCAAGAAGTGACAGCGACGGCGACCTGACCGACGCGCCGGGACAGCGCCCGGGCGACCGCCGGTTCACGGCGACGCTCAGGGGCTGTCCCGGCTCGTGTCGCACGCCCTGCACGCGCGGGTCGACGACGCCGTGGCCCTGCCGGTCTTGTCGACGAGGACGATCAGCAGTACGAACGCCGCGACGGCGGTAGCGGTACGGATGTCGTGGTAGACCTCCCAGCGTTGCAGGATTTCGGCGTGGTCGGGCGGAAGCGAGGACGACCACGTCTTGATCTTTCCGTTGATGGGGACGTTTCCGAAGCGGGTGACGAGCAGGGAGGTGAGTGCGAGCGCGCCCGCCGCGACGGCGTACCACCGGGCCGCGACGCGCAGTGTGATCGCGAGCCAGAACGAGCTGAGCAGGCTGACCGCCATCAGCGCCTGCATGAAGATGCCGTTCATGTACATGAGCGCTGTGCGGTATTGCAGGTGGACGTCCAGGGGGACCGCGTCGAAGGTGGGAACGACGGAGACGAGGGCGTAGGCGAACGCGCCGGCGAGCAGCCCGGTGGACAGCACGGCGAGCGCCTGGGCGATCCGGCTAGGCACTCTCCGCTCCACTCGTGTGGGCTTCGGCGAGGTCTGCTTCGATGTGGCCGACGGCGGCCATGGCGCCATAGGCGAGCAGGTAGACGGTGCAGTGGTCGGAGTACCGCCGGTCCGTTGCCCGCCAGGCGGCCACCTCGTCGTCGGTGAGGGCTTGCGGTAGGAGCCCGGCGAGGACGGCCAGGCGCGCTCCGATCCGTTCCTGTTCGGGCAGCCTCGACAGCGGCTCGTCCAGATGGTCGGTGTCGGCGGGGCGGCGGCCTCGATGCGCGCTGATGACGTCGCGTACGGCATGGCAGGCCGCGGGGGTGAGCAGCCCGGCTCCCTGCCCGGCTGCGGCGGCGAGGGTGGCGTACGCCGTGCCCGCCGGGGTGCCGTCGCCCCACTGCGGTGGTCGCCCCTCGGGCAGGCCGGCCAGCAGGGGCAGGCTGGCTCCGGGTGCCCGGTCGGTTCGCCATTGCCGGAACACCGGGGCGCCCTCGAAGGCCGGCTCGTCGGCGGGGTCCAGGGTGCCGGGCGTGAGTCCGGCAGGCAGCATGGCGAGCACCAGGCGGTTGATGAAGTGGCTGATCAGCGCTGTGCCGAAGTATTCGGCGACCGGTTCGTCGGGCAGGGGCGCGGGGGCGCCCGGGGTGGCGGTCGACCGAGCCCAGTCCAGCAGTGCCGCGTGCCGCGCGTCGGCAGGCGGTTCACCCCGGTCGACGGCGTCGGCCAGGTCCGGCCGGCCGAGAAGCCGCAGGGCGCCCAGCCAGGCGAGCGTGTCGTAGTGGCAGTGGTTCGCCTGTGACACGCCGAGCGCCACCAGCGTCTTGTCCAGGACGGGGGCGGCTCCGACGAGGTGCGCTTCGCGGGTGAGGCTCCAGCCGGCGGCAAGGATCTCCGGCGCAGGTGAGATCATCTGCACGGCGGGGCCGATGCTGCTTGCCTCGGTGTTGGCCTGCTCGTAGACCCTGGCCACCAGTCCGTTGGCCCGCTCGGGTGCGACGGGAGTGACGTGCCGTACGTACGTTGACACTGTTGGTCCTTTCGATGCGGTGGGAGCTCGCAGGCGACCAGCGCTCTGTCGGTGGGCATCGGCGGCTCAGGGCTCCCTGGTGGGATGCGGCATCCCGGTCGGGTTTCTCAGTGGCGGGGCACTCGGTGGGCGATGCCGTGGCAGCGACCGGCGGCGGTCGCGCCAGCGTCAGGGCGTCTCGTCCCTGGCCGACTGTTCGATGTCGGCCAGCGCCATGCCCGGCCCGCGACGGTGGCGGGGCGACGCGTCGACGCCGGAGCCGCTGCCGCCGCAGCCGTGAGCACCGCGGCCCGCAGGGCGTGTCGTCGAGTCAGTGCCCGCACAGCGCCTCCCACGATCAGGTCGGCGTTCGCCGATGCCCAGATACTGGCCGCGAATCAGCTGCCGGTCGTCCCGCCGACGTGGGCACTTTCCTCTGCTGCGCCCGCGGTACGCGCCTCCCGTGTCCGCCGCACGTCTACTGCGTTCGCGGTACGCTGCCGCTCGTCCCCGCGAGCGACGTCGCCACGGACGCGAACCGGTTGGGGCGCCCGCATGAGCAAGATCGCGGCCGGGGCCGGGCGCCGGGGACTCCCGCGTGCGTGGCGGCGATGCTCCTGGTCGCCGGAGCCTCCGTCGGACCCGGGCGGACCGATCTGCGCCGGCTGGGCCACGTGCTGCTCGCGGTCGATGGGCCGGTCCTGGCCTGTCGCCTTCGTGGCCCTGGTGTCGCCTGACGGCCCCGGCGGGTGAGGCGTTCGCCCAAGGCGTCCTCGGGCCGGGTTGGGTACTCGCTTGCGCGGCGGCCGGCTCAGCGCTGCGGCTGGCCGAACACCGCGTGGAGGAAGCGAAGCGCACGCGGGAGGAGGCCGCCGGCCGCCGCGCCAGCGAGGAACGGCTACGCGTCGCGCGAGAGCTGCCCGACCCGCTCACCCACGAGATATCAGTGATCAAGGTGCAGGCCGGCGTGGCCGTGCATCTCGCCAGAAAACGGGGGGAGGAAGCGCCGCCGGCGCTGGCGGCAGCCGGGGAAGCGGCCCGCGAGGCGACGCACGAACGTCGCGCCACGCTCGGAGCGCTGCTCGGCGACGAGGGAGGTCCGGCCCTGCGTGGGTCGTGGGCGGTCAGGTCGCCGGGAGGCGCCGATGGCACTGTGTTTCACACGGTGACGACGAGCTTGCCGGTCGTGTGCCGGCGGACGAAGTCGACGCATGCTTGAGCGCCCTGGTCGAGGGTGTAGCGGCGGCCGATCGTGGCTCGTAGTTCTCCGCGGGTTGCCAACTCGCCGACATCGCGCATCCCGCCGAAGGTGCCGTCCATGTCCAGCACGAAGTGCAGACGGACGTCGCGGCCGATCCGCTCCTGCTGCGGCACGGGGTAGGTGATCGTGAGGAGGCGTCCACCCGGGCGGATGGCGCCAGCGACTCCGGCAAGGTGGTCACTCGGTAGGGTCAGGTTGAAGGCGACGTCGACGTCGGAGGGGTACCCGGATTCCGCGTACCCGACGGTCTCGTCGGCGCCGAGCGCTCGCAGCATGGCGGCGTCAGCGGCCGTCGCGGTGGCGATCACTCGCGCCTTCGTGGCGGCCAGCAGGGGGATCACCGCAGTTCCGACGCCGCCGGTCGCGCCGACGATCAGGACGGTTTCGCCGGGCTGCACTCCGGCGGTGGCCATCAGTGCGCGTGCGGTCAGGCCGACGGTGGGCAGCGCGGCCGCCTGCTCGATGTCGAGGCCCGCCGGGCGGTGCGCCAGGAACGGGGTATCGGCCTCGAAGACCGCGTACTCGGCCAGCGAGCCGGTGCTCAGCGACGGCCGGGTCGCACCGGCCATCGCCCGCAGCGCCCGCGGCACAGCCTGACCGAAGATCTCGTCGCCCACCTGATAGGCCGTCACGCCAGCGCCGACCTCGCTGACCGTGCCCGCGAAGTCGTTGCCGGGCACGTGCGGAAACCCCAGCGGCACGACGTCGCGGAAATCCCCGCTGGGCAGCCGGACGTCCGCCGGGTTGATCGAGGCGGCGGCGATCCGGACCTGGATCTGCCCCGGGCCGGGCCGGGGCACCGGCACGTCCCCCACGGTGTACTGCTCGGGCGGTCCGTAGCCGGTCACGACGACTGCCTTCATGCGCTCCTCCAAAAAACGGACCGGGCGGTCATGTTCTCGGTCGCGAAGCTAGCAACAAGCGGACCGCGCGGTCAACTTGTTAGGGTGGCGCCGTGACCTCGACCCGCCCGTTGCGTGCCGACGCCGCCCGCAACCGACGGCTGCTGCTGGCAGCCGCCGCCGACGAGTTCGCGGAGCGTGGCCTGGACGTCTCGGTCGCCGACATCGCCCGCCGGGCCGGCCTCGGCAAGGGCACCCTGTTCCGTCACTTCGCCACGAAGGATGAGCTGCTCGCCGCGATCGTCCTCGACCGGATCGACAGGCTCAACGCCGCCGGCGAACAGTTGCTCGAGGCAGCGGACCCGGGCGCCGCGCTGCTGGAGTTCCTCACCGTCGCCGCAGCCCAACAACAGCAACGCGACCTGTCGTTCCTGCAGGAAGCCGGCGAACTGACCGCGGACGTCACCAGGGCCCGCGAGCAGATGTTCCGCACCGTGCACAAGCTTGTCGATCGGGCACGTGAACACGGCGCCGTGCGGGCCGACGTCACCGGCGCCGACGTCATCCTGCTGATGTGCGCACCCAACTACGTCACCAGCTACGTGCCGGACGCCCCGACCGACCTGTGGCAGCGATACCTCGCCATCATCTTCGACGGCCTACGCCCAGAAGGCGCCCACCCGCTGCCGCACCCGCCGCCGCCCGCTCTCTGAACGCCGCGGAGTTGCGGGTCCGCCACGATGCCGACAGCGATCACCGGCGGCGGCGGTGAACAGCACGGTCAGGCCGAGGTCGGTCGGCGGGGTGCGGGGGCGGCGCGCATGCCGTGTCCGTCTGGTTCCAGGTGCGGTCCAGGAAGTCGGCGATGAGCGGCGCGATCTCCGGCAGGTGGCCTTCGAGGGCGAAGTGGCCGGTGTCGAAGAGGTGAAGTTCGGCGTCGGGCAGGTCGCGACGGTAGGCATGGGCACCGGGCTCGGGGAAGAACGGGTCGTTGCTTCCCCAGGTGATGAGCGTGGGCGGGGTGTGCCTGCGCAGCCATGCCTGCCAGCGCTCGTAGCGCTCGAGGTTGGAGTGGTAGTCGAACGCCAGGGCCACCTGCGCCTCCTTGCGGCCCGGTAGATCCAGGAAGTGCTGGTCGAGGGTCCAGCCGTCCGGGGCGAGCAACTCGGGGTCGGCGACGCCGGTCTCGTACTGGCTGCGGGTGCCGGGCAGGGTGAGTAGGTCGCGGATGGTGTCCTCGGCGCCGGGTGTCTCGGGGCGCAGGGCGATGAAGTTCCGGGCGCCGTCCGACAGCCCCTCGGCGTAGGCGTTGCCGTTCTGCACGACCAGTCCCGCGATCCACTCGGGGTGCCGCTCGGCGAGCCGGAAGCCGACCGGCGCTCCGAAGTCGAAGACGTACATCACGAACCGATCGAGTCCGAGCCGCTGGACGAAGCCCTCGGTGATGTCGGCGAGCCGGTCGAAGGAGTGGGTGAAGCCGTCGGGAGTCCGGGTGTGGCCGAAGCCGGGGTGGTCCGGAGCGATCAGCCGGTATCGGGAGCCGAGGGCGTCGATGAGGCGGCGGAACTGGTGCGAGGCCGACGGGAAGCCGTGCAGAAGCAGCAGCACCGGCGCGTTGGGGCGATCGGGGAGCGATTCGCGGTAGAAGACCTGGACGCCGTCGACATCGAGGTGGCGGTGGCGGGTGCGGGCGATCGGGAGGGTCGACATGCTAATGCCCTTCTGGTCTAGATATCCATTAGGTGTAGCGGTCGTCTGCCTAATGTGTCAACCCCGAGGTGTAGCATTAGCGGCATGGATCTCGCCCCCCTGACCGGGGAGCCGCTGGCGCTGGACCTGGTCAACACCCGCCCGGCCACCGGCGATCTGCTGGCCACCCCCGACGACCTGCGCGCCTGGCTGGGCCTCCAGGCCGACCGGCTACCGGAGGCGCGGGAGCTCGCCGCCGAACTCACCGCCGCGGACCTGGCCGCCGTCCATGCGGTCCGCG
The DNA here is from genome assembly GCF_051386395.1 of Micromonospora sp. URMC 106. NCBI lineage: Bacteria > Bacillati > Actinomycetota > Actinomycetes > Micromonosporales > Micromonosporaceae > Micromonospora > Micromonospora sp. URMC 106. The sequence goes on along the minus strand of NZ_JBPQTP010000006.1, from coordinate 69,289 downwards.
AGCACACTGCCCAGGCCGTCGAACATGTGCGCCGGGGGGCGCCACCATCCGCGACCGCCCTGGAGTCCCTCAACCAGGCCCAGCGTGCCGCACCCGCCATCAACGAGCTGGCCTGGAACGGCACCTCGATCACGGCCGTCCGTCGACGCGCCGGTGGCGGCGGGGCGCGCCTGGCGGCCTGGCTCGCCGAGGCCGCCGCCGAGCTGCTGGCCGACCCGGCGGTCTCCAAGATCCGCCAGTGCGAGGCCGACGACTGCGTGATGCTGTTCCTGCCCGCCCACCCCCGCCGCCGCTGGTGCTCGGCCGCCCGCTGCGGCAACCGCGTCCGCGTCGCCCGCCACTACCAGCGCCACAGGCCCGCCTGACCTCACGCCGCCGCGAGCCCGAGAGGGGACCTCGACCCCGAGGCGTCGTTCGACCGCATTGTCTCGCGCACCATGGCTGGCGTCCTCGGCTCGGCCGCGCCCGGCCGCGAGGCCCCCAGCCCGTAGCCGGGCAGAAGCGTCGCCGGCCATCACCCGCAGCCGCGACGGCCCGCCGGTCCGGCTCGCGGCGACGATGTAGCAGAACTTAACGGACGTACAAAATCTTTCGCTTGTCCTACCGCGTCGGCTGCGGCACCGTTTCCGACGGTGCGCCAACAGACGACGGTGGGACGGTGTCATGAGCAAGTCCTGGGCATGGGCGAGGGTGGGCCTGCTGGCCCTGTTGTGGGGCTCGACCTTCCTCTGGATCGAGTTGGCCCTGGACGCGCTGACCCCGGTGCAGGTCACCCTCAGCCGCTGCGTGCTCGGCGCGGTCACCCTGCTGGTCGCCTGCCTGGCCTCGGGCCGACGGCTGCCGGAGAACCGGAGGACCTGGGGTCACGTCCTCGTTGCCGCCTTCTTCTGCAACGCCCTGCCGTTCGCCATGTTCAGCCTCGGTCAGCAGACCATCGACTCGGGGATCGCCGGCGTGTTGAACGCGACGACCCCGCTGTGGTCGCTGCTGATCGGCCTCGTCGTCGGCACCGAACGTGGTCTCCGGCCCGCCCGGCTGGGCGGGCTGCTGCTCGGGTTCGCCGGGGTCGTGCTGATCTTCGCTCCGTGGCAGGCGACGGCGGCGGGCGGCTGGGGCGTGCTCGCCCTCCTCGTGGCGACGGCGAGCTACGCCGCCGGCTTCGCCTACATGGGCCGCTTCCTGGTGGGCCGGGGAATCCCCACCATCTCGCTGTCGGCGGCACAGCTCATCGCGGCAAGCGCCCTGACCGCGCTGACCCTGCCGGCCGGCGGCCTGGAACCGATCGAGATCGGCCCGAAGACGCTGCTCGCCGTCGTGGTCCTCGGCGTCGTCGCCACCGGCGCCACCTTCCACCTCACCTACCGGAACATCGCCGCGGAGGGTGCCACGAACACGGCGACCGTCAGCTACCTGCTGCCAGTGGTCTCGGTGGCACTGGGGGTCGTCGTGCTCGACGAGCAGTTCACCCTCCGGACCGCCGTCGGGATGCTCATCGTGCTCGTCGGGGTCGCCTTGGCCCGTCGACACCACCCGGCGTCGTCGACACCGGCGCCGGCCGCAGCTCCCGCCGGGGACCCGACCCGCGGCCTCTCGCGACAGGAACAGGACGTACGACAGTGACCGCACTGACGGTAACCAACACCTTCCCCGCTTCGCTGACCGCGGAGTGCCTCGTCATCGGCGTCGCCAGGGGCCCCGAGGGACCGGTGCCGGTCCTCGGCGCCGCCGCCGTCGAGGAGGCGGTCGTCGGCGCGCTGACCGACCTGCTCACCACCCTCGGCGCGACCGGCGCCGAGGGCGAGACGGTCAGGCTTCCCGCACCCCCCGGCATCGGGGCCGGACTGGTTCTCGCGGTCGGCCTCGGCGACGCCGACGACGGCGGCTACGACGACGAGGCGCTGCGGCGGGCCGCCGGGGTCGCCGCCCGGGACCTGGCCGGGGCCGGCAGGGTCGCCCTGGCGTTGCCGACGCCGACCGCCGACGCGGTGGAGGCGGTGGCGCTGGGTGCCCTGCTCGGCTCGTACACCTTCACCGCCTACCGCACCGACGACGGACCGGCCGCGGTCCGCGAGCTGACGATCCTCGCCGACGACCCCCGGTCGCACGCCGGCGCCCTGCGGCGCGCCGACGTGCTCGGCGAAGAGGTGAACCGGGCCCGCGACCTGATCAACACGCCCGCCAACGACCTTTACCCGGAGAGCTTCGCCGCCGCCGTGGCCGCGGCCGGCCGGACGTACGGGCTGGCGGTCGAGGTGTACGACGAGGAGGCGCTCGCGGCGGGCGGCTTCGGCGGCATTCTCGGCGTCGGGCAGGGGTCGGTACGGGCGCCGCGGCTGGTGCGGATCGCCCACACCCACGCCGGGGCGACGGCGCGCCTCGCCTTCGTCGGCAAAGGCATCACCTACGACTCGGGTGGCATCTCGCTGAAGCCGGTCGGCGCCAACGAGATCATGAAGCGCGACATGTCCGGCGCGGCGGCGGTGCTCGCGGCGGTGCTGGCCGTCGCCCGGCTCGACCTGCCGGTCGACGTCACCGGGTGGCTGGCGCTGGCCGAGAACATGCCGTCCGGCTCCGCTCTGCGCCCGGGTGACGTGCTGCGGACGTACGGCGGCCGGACCGTCGAGGTGCTCAACACCGACGCCGAGGGTCGCCTGGTGCTCGCCGACGCCCTCGTACGCGCGGGCGAGGAACAGCCCGACGCCATCGTGGACGTGGCCACGCTGACCGCCGCCATGCGGTTCGGCCTGGGCAACCACGTGTTCGGGGTGATGGCCAACGACGACGCCTTCCGGGACAGGGTCGTGGCAGCCGCCCGGGCGGCCGGCGAGCAGGCCTGGCCGATGCCGCTGCCGGCGGAGCTGCGCCGCAGCCTGAACTCGCGGGTGGCCGACATCGCCAACTTCGGCGAACGGATGGGCGGTGGGCTGGTCGCGGGCCTGTTTCTCCGGGAGTTCGTGCCGGCCGGCGTCCCCTGGGCGCACCTGGACATCGCCGGCCCCGCCTTCAACGAGGGCCAGCCTCACGGCTACACCCCCGACGGCGGCACCGGGTGCGCGGTCCGGACCCTGGTGCGGCTCGCGCAGGACACGGCGATCGGAGGTCTCCGGTGACTCTGCGGCCCGTCGCGACCGACGAGGCGCCCCCGCCGTTCGGCCACTACGCGCAGGCGAGCGTCACACCCGACGGCACGATCTGGGTGTCCGCGCAGCTTCCGGTCGGCGTCAGCGCCCACGCCACCGTCGCCGAGCAGGCGCGCCAGGCGCTGTCCAACGCGCTGTCCATCGTCCTGGCCGGTGGTGGCCGGAGCGACACCGTCGCCAGGGTCACCCTCTATCTCACGGACATCTCCGACTGGGCGGCGGTCGACGCCGCCTTCGCCGCCGTGTTCGGCGAGCACCGGCCCGCCCGAGGAGTGCTCCAGGTGGCGGGCCTGCACCATGGCTTCCGGGTGGCGGTCGACGCCGTCGGCTGGCGCGTGGGGGGCCGATGAGGGTCCTCTACCAGGTCGACGCCTTCACCCGTACCGCGTTCGCCGGTAACCCCGCGGGTGTGGTGCTGGCGGCCGAGGGCCTGACGGATGCGCAGATGCTCGCGGTCGCGCGGGAGCTGAACAACTCCGAGACAGCCTTCGTGCTGCCTCCCGACGGCGCGGACCACGACGTACGCGTGCGGTTCTTCACGCCGACGACGGAGGTCCCGACGTGTGGGCACGCCACGGTGGGAGCGCACTTCGCCCGGGCCGTCGAGTACGCCCTGCCGTCGGGTTTCCTGGTGCAGAAGACGGGCGGCGGGCTCCTGCAACCGGTGGAGATCCACCGCGACGGCGACCGGGTGCGCATCGGCATGCGGCAGGGCGCGGCCGTGTTCGGGCCGGAGTTCGACGGCGGCCAGGTGGACCGGCTGCTGCGGGCCCTGGGTGCCGGCCCTCGCGATCTCGCCGACGACGGCCCCGTCCAGGTCGTGTCCACCGGGCACTCGAAGGTGCTGGTGCAACTGCGCGACCGGGGCGTCGTGGACGGTCTGCGGCCGGACCCGGTCGCGTTGACGGCGCTCAGCCGCGAGGTCGGCAGCAACGGCTACTTCGTCTTCACCCGCGCCACCGGCGAGGAGCACCTGCTCACCTGGTCCCGGATGTTCGCGCCCGCGATCGGGATCGTCGAGGACCCGGTGACCGGCAACGGTCACGGCCCGCTCGGGGCGTACCTGGTGCGCCACGGCATCGTTCCCGCACCGGGCGGCCGGCTGCGCTTCACGGGGCGACAGGGGTCGGCCATGGGGCGGCCCGGCGACGTCCACGTCCGAGTCGAGACGCGGTCGGACGGAGAACCTCTGGTCTCGATCAGCGGCGACGCCGTGACGGCGTTTCGGGCGGAGCTGCGGGCCTGACTGGCACCGCGCCTCGACCGCACCAGCCGGGGCGGCGCCGCCCTCGCGGCGGCGGCGCGGGCCCGACCTCCGTGGCCCGTCGGCCGTTCGGCAGGGGAAGACGTCGCGGGCTCAGGGTTGGCCGGCGGCCCGCTCGCCCGCGGGAACGGCGAGGAGGCTGTCCAGCACGGAGCGGGCGGCGCTGATCCGGGGTCTACACCGCGACGATGTCGGCGATGACGCAGGCGACGTTGTCCGGCGCCCCTTCGGCCTGAGCCAGACCGATCAGTTGCTGCACTGTGTGTTCGGGGGCGGTTGCTGCACTCAGCGCCGACTGCAGGGCGGCACGCCCGACGACGGCAGACAGCCCGTCGGAGCACAGCAGATACCGGTCACCGGGCAGGGCGGTGCGTAGCGCGAGGTCGGCCTCGACCTGTTGCCCGCCGCCGAGGGCGCGCAGAAGCACAGCGCGCTGGGGATGCGCGGCAGCCTGTTCTCGGTCGAGTCTGCCTTGGTCGACCTGGGTCTGGACCCAGGTGTGGTCCTGGGTGAGCAGGGACAGTTCGCCGCTCCGCAGCAGGTATGCCCGGGTGTCGCCGACGTGCACCAGGGCCAGTTGGGAGCCACTGCGTAGCAGCGCGGTCAGCGTGGTGACCGGCTGGTGATCGTCGGTGGCTAGGGCGCGTACGGTGCGGTCGGCGGCGGTGACCGCGCCGGCCAGCAGCGTCAGCAGGTCGGTGGCAGGTACGTCGGCGAGTTCTATCGCCTTGAGAGCGTCGATGGCGGCTGTGCTGGCTGCGGCGCCGCCGGGGCCCCGCATGCCGTCGGCGACGGCCAGCAGTCGTTCGCTGGCGTACGCGGCGTCCTCGTTGCTGTCGCGTACGGTGCCGGTGTCGCAGCCGGCGGCGTAGCGGATGGCAAGGGTGGGATTTGCTTGAGACACGGTGGTGCCCCCTTCCGAGAGGTGGTTCACGAGGAAGGTGGCGAGCCGCGCGCGGGCCGCGGTGTCGGCGGTGACCTGCTGCCAGTACGCGGTGATCGCCTCAGCCGCCGCGGCTGGCTCCAAGCCGCAGACGGTGCGGATCTTCGCCAGTGGCATGCCGATGCGACGTAGCTGGGCGACCAGCCGGGCCAGCGGTAGCTGCTCCGGATCGTAGAGCCGGTATCCGGACTCTGGATCGACCGCGGCCGGCGGCAGGAGCCCGATCTGGTCGTACAGGCGCAACGCCTTCGGCGTCAGTCCCGCCGCCTGGGCGAATGCCCCGATGGTGAGCAGCTCCACGTCGACATCCTCCTCGTGCCGGCCGCAGCGACCGGCACGCACCAGGCTGGGGCCTACCCAAAGGTCAAGGTCAAGAACGTGGCGTGGCGGGCGTCAACTCTTGACGGCCTGTGCGATCTGCAGGGCGGCCTGGGCGGGTGTGAGGTGCGTGGTGTCGACAACCTCGGCCTCCCCAGGTAGCCACGTGCGGGCCGCCTCGGCGTACGGCTTGAGGTATTTGAGGCGGAACGGAGAGGGGACGGAGTGTTCCCCCTCGATACGCCCGCGGAGGGTGTCTTCGTCAGCGTGGAGCACGAAGTGCCTTACCGGGATGGCATGGTGGGTGAGGCCCATGCGGATTTCGCGCCAGTACTGCTCGACCAGGACAGTCATGGGCATCACCAGAGTGCCGCCGGTGTAATCGAGCACGCGGCGGGCGGTCTCGACGACGAGCTGCCGCCACGGCGGCCAGTGCTGGAAGTTGTCCGTCCTGGGCAGCCCCGGCGTGATGTCCATGAGTGTCTCGCCGACCTTCTCGGCGTCGAACACCCGTGAATCCGGGATCAGTTGTTGCACGAGTGCACTGGTCGTCGTCTTGCCCACGCCGTGGGTGCCGTTGAGCCATACGATCATGGGATCCGACGCTAGCGCTTCGCCGGCCGCAGGAACGGGCGCGGCCGGGGTCCGGATGTCACGCCGTGTCGCTCGCCACCCGGGGCTGAGCGACAGGGTTGAGGTACGCGATGCGGACACGTGGTAGCCAGTGCCGTTCCGCTCCGGGATTGCTGCCTGTTCATGGCTTGGGGGTGATGACGGCGCCGGGCGCGTATTCAGAGAAGATCTCGTCGAGGACGCGCAGCGCGCTCGCGGCCGAGTCGCCGGCATCGCCCAGGGTGTGGGCGCAGGTGACGAGCGCCTTCCAGAGGGCCCAGCCGCGCCCGCGTGCCCATGTCGCATCATCGACGGACAGCCGCTCCCGGAACGCCTGCCGGCCGTCGGCGGTCAGCAGTGTCCAGGCGATTGCCAGGTCACAGGCTGGGTCGCCGACGCCGCATGTCCCGAAGTCGATGACAGCCGCCAGCTTCCCGTCGTCGAGCAGGAGATTTCCCCGTGCGATGTCACCGTGGAACCAGCTCTCCACGCCGTCCCAGCGTGCGTCCAGTGCGCTCTTCCAGATCTCGCGGGCCGGGTTGACGTCGACGTGGCCGTCGAGTGCCGTGAGAGCGCGCCGGACTTGCCCGTCGTAGGTGCGCAGCGTGCCGCCCCGGTACCAGTTGTGCTGCCCGGGGCGGGGACCGCCAGTGGTGTCGACGCCCTGCAGGGCCGCCAGGAACCCGGCCAGGTCGAGCGCGAACCGGACGGGGTCGGCGATACGGTCCGCGCTCGCAGGTTCGCCGTCGAGCCATTGGTAGACCGACCACGGGTAGGGGTAGCCCGCGCCGGGTTCACCCTTAGCCAGTGGGGTGGGGATGGGTAGCGGGAGTTCCGGGGCGAGCGCCGGAAGCCACCGGTGCTCCTTGTCGACCGCCTCGGCGTACTCGGATGCGCTGGGCAAGCGCACCAACTTCCGCGAGCCGAGGTGGAAGGTCCAGTTGTCCCAGCCACCGTTGGCTACGGGCTGAACCGGAAGGCCGGCCCACTGAGGAAACTGGTCGGCAACGAGCCGACGCACCTGATTCGCGTCGACGGCAATGCGCTGGGGCACGGGACCGAGGCGCGGTGTGGTGCTCACTGAGACATCCTGTCAGACAAGGAATCCGAGGTGTCGGTCTGAACGACGGCTCTCGGTGACGCAGGGTGCGACCAGCGCCCGGGTCGGTGCGTCCGTCACGCGTCGGTGGCAGGGAGCGTGTGTTGCATGAGGACCGTGTCGATCCAGCGGCCATGTTTGTGGCCCACGGCCGTGAGCCGACCGGCGTGGACGAAGCCGTGGCGGTGGTGCAGGGCGGCGGAGACGTCGCTGCCGCTGTCGGCGATGACGGCGATGACCTGCCGGACCCCTGCCCGCGCGCAGTCGCCGAGCAGCCTTTCCAGCAGGGCGCTGCCCAGCCCACGGCCTGTCCAGCCAGGGGCCAGGTAGATCGTGTCCTCGACGGTGTGTCGGTACGCCGGCTTGGGACGCCATGGACTGGCGTAGGCGTACCCCACGGCCTCGCCGCCGATCTTCGCGACCAGGAACGGCAGGCCGCGCCCGGACAGGTCGTCGAGCCGCTGCCGCCAATGGTCGACCGTCGGTGGCACCTCTTCGAATGTGGTGACAGTGTCGGTGACGTAGTGGGCGAAGATCGTGGTGACGGCGTCCAGGTCAGCGGGGGTGGCTGGGGCGATGGCGACTGCTTCGGCGGGCATGCGTCCGTCCAATTTCTCTATAGCGAAGCCGAAAGCTATTATAGCGGAATGATGGATCTCGTGAAGCTGGGAGGTCGCATCCAGGCGCTCCGGCTCGACCGTGACCTCACCCTGCAGGCGCTGGCGGACGCGGCGGGGGTGAGCGTGAGCATGCTGTCGTCGGTCGAGCGCGGGCAGAAGGCGCCGACGATCGTCGTGCTCGCCCGCATCGCCGACGGGCTCGGCGTGCCGCTGACCGCGCTGGTCGCCCCCGCCGACGACCAGCGGGTCATTGTGCGCCGCGCAGCCGACCAGGACGTTGTCGACGAGCCCGGTGGCTGGCAGCGCGCGATCCTGACGCCGGTCGTGCCGGGTGTGAACTTCGAGTGGATCCGCTCCACGCTGCCGCCCGGCTGCGACGCCGGCGAGTTCCCCGCCTACGCGCCCGGGTCACACGAGTTCGTCTCGGTCCACAGCGGAATGCTGAGACTGGCCGTCGGGGAAAGAATCGTGGACCTGGCGGCCGGCGATTCGGTGTACTTCGCCGCCGACGTCCCGCACGCCTACGCCAATCCAGGCACCGAGCCGTGCGTCTACTACGTCGCCGCCCTCATCATGCGCTCCCGGGCTGCCCGATCGCTCCCGTGAGGACGGATCGGCGCAGCCGTGGCCGACCGCGGTGCCGATATGTCGCCTGCCGCCATGGCGCTGTGTCGTGGGTGAGAGGGCAGCCCAGTTCCGTCAGGTATCCGGACGGCATGTGGTTCACGATGGGGTTCGCTGTCGACCCGGACGCCGTCGTTGTCGAAGATGACCAGCTCAGGTTTCATGCGTTTTCCGTCCTGGCGAACACCGGGGCGAGGGCGATCGTGAGGAATGCGGCGCCGAGCAGGCAGGTCGCGGTCCAGCCGCCGACCGCGTAGGCGAACGGTCCGGCGGCGGCGCCGACGACACCGCCGAGGGTGTAGCCGGTCATGTAGACCGAGGCGAGGCGGGCGCGGGCGTCGTCGATGCCGTAGACGACGGTCATGTTCAGCAGGTGGGTGGCGTTGACGGCGGTGTTCATGGCCAGGAGCCCGATGGTGAGCCAGGCGAGGTGGTGTCCGCCGGCCCACAGGGCGGCGAAGGACGCGGCGCCGATGGCCAGCGCCACCGTGGTCAACCGAATGGGGTCTGTTCGGTCGGCGGCGCCGCCGAGAGGGCGGGCGGCGACTGCTCCGGCGGCGCCGACCAGGGCCAGCAATCCGATCTGGGCGGGGCCGTACTCGTAGGGAGGTTCGGTGAGCCGGGAGGCGACCGTCGACCAGAACACGCCGAAGGCGGCGAAGGAGCAGGCCCCGATGAAGGAGCGTCGTCGCAGCAGGCGGTGGGTGGCGGCCAGTCGGAGGGTGGCGCGCAGCTGGGCCCGGTAAGGGAGAGTCAGGTCGGGGGGAGCCGGCGGCATGACGCGGGTGAGGGCGACGGCCAGGAGCAGGGTGACGACCGCCGCCGCCGCGAACAGGGCCCTCCAGCCGGCGACCTGCGAGACCAGACCCGCGACCGTACGGGACAGCAGGACGCCGGTGAGGCCACCGGTGAGCATCGTCCCGACGGCGCGTCCGCGTTCATCGGGCGCGGTCAGGGCGGCGACGTAGGGAATGAGGGTATTGACGACGGCGGCAGCGGTGAGCCCGATGAGTGCCCCGGCTGCCAGGAGGAGGCCGGCCGTGCGGGCGGCGGCGGTCAGGGCGAGGGCCGCGGCGTCGGAGCAGAGCAGGACCGCCAGGAGGGGACGCCGGGGAACGATGTCGCCGAGTGGGACGACGAGGACCAGGGCGAGGGCGTAGCCGAGCTGACCGACGGCGATCAAGTGGTCGGCGGCGTGCGGGCCGAGGGATCGGGATATCTCCGGCAGGAGGGGCTGGCAGTAGTAGAGGTTCGCGATCGTCAGTCCATAGGCCACCGCGAGTAGCCGGACAGTCTTGCGGGAGACGGCCCGCGGAGGTCGAACCGTGGTCACCCGGATGACCCTAGGAGCATGATTGGGCTGCTTATAAGATCCACTTTCATGGCAGGTGAGTGGCCCAATCCTGGGATGGACCTGCACCTGGAACTGGACGCCGCCGAGGGGCTGCGCACAGGGCTGGAGCGGGCGCTGCGGGAGGCGGTGCGGTCGGGACGCCTGGCAACCGGGACGCGGCTACCGCCGACCCGCAGACTCGCGGAGGACCTGGGGCTGGCGCGGGGCACGGTGCGGGCGGCCTACGACCAACTCGTCGCCGAGGGATATCTGGCCGCACGGCAGGGCTCGGGCACCGTGGTCGCGCTGCCGGCGCAGGCGGCGTCGGCGCCCCCAGCCACACCGGCGGCGACGGAGCCGCCCCGGCACGATCTGCGCCCGGGGAGCGCGGACGCATCGGCGTTCCCGGTTGCGGCGTGGCTCGAGTCGTCGCGACGCGCCCTGAAATCGGCTCCGGCCGACGCCTTCGGCTACGGCGATCCGCGAGGCCGCCCGGAACTGCGGGCCGCGCTGGCCGGATACCTGGGGCGGACCCGAGGTGTGTCGGCCCACCCGGACTCGATCATGATCACCAACGGCTACCTGCAGGGACTGACGCTGCTCGCCGCGGTCGTCGGTGGGACGTTCGCGATGGAGGACCCTGGTGTCCCGATGCACCGCGAGGCGGTCCGTCGCTCCGGCGCACGGGTGGTCCCGCTGCCGGTCGACGATCTCGGCGCCCGTACCGACCTCCTTGGCGGCCTGGGCGCGAACGCGGTGGAGGTCACTCCGGCGCACCAGTACCCGACCGGCCGGACCCTCCACCCCGACCGGCGGCGCGCCCTGCTGGACTGGGCGCGTTCGTCCGGCGGCCTGATCGTCGAGAACGACTACGACGCCGAATTTCGCTATGACCGCAAGCCCGTCGGCGCGCTGCAGGGCGCCGCCCTGGACCACGTGGCCTACCTGGGTACGACGTCCAAGACGCTCGGCCCGGCCCTGCGGATCGGCTGGATGGTCCTGCCGCCCCGCCTGATCGCTGCGGTCGCCGACGCCAAACTGCACACCGACCACCACACCGAGCACCTCGGCCAGCTGGCCCTGGCCGACCTGATCACGCGCCACGGCTACGACCGTCACATCCGCACGTCGCGCCAGCGGTACCTCCGCCGCCGCAACCAACTCCGCCACCGCCTCGCAGGCTTTCCGATGGCACTGACCGGCATCGCCGCCGGCCTGCACGCCCTGGCCCTCCTCCCTCCGGACGGCCCCACCGAGACGGACATCCGGGCGGCCGCGCAGGCCCACGGACTCGCCCTCGGCTACCTGTCGGAGCGCAGCGAACTGCCCTCCACTCGCCAGGGCGTCATCATCGGCTACGGCCGTCCCCCCGAGCACGCCTACACCTTGGCCCTGGACGCCCTGACCGCGACGTTCGCCGCCTGCTTCGCCCAGCCAGGGGAGAAGGCCCAGCTACGACGAGCCGCGCAGTAGCTGGGCGAACCGGCGTCGACCCGGCGGGGCGGCCGGAAACCGTACGGTCAAGGCGCGACCGTCCGTTCGTGTCACCTGCCGGGTTCCGTGCCGCGTCCGGCGCGACCCGCACACGTCAGCCGAGCAGGTCGCGCAAGGTTCGCAGCTCGGTGTGGGGGTTGACCGGCGCCTACTCCGGTGTGGTCGGGTTCACCAGCCCGGTCTGATAGGCGAGGACGACGGCTTGGACGCGGTCGCGGAGCCCGAGTTTGGCGAGGATGTGGGCGACGTGGGTCTTGACGGTCGCTTCGGAAACGGTGAGGCGGTCGGCGAGTTCGGCGTTGTTCAGGCCCTCGGCCAGCAGGCGGAGGACTTCGAGTTCGCGTGCGGTCAGGGCGCTCAGGTCGCGGGGGATCGCGGGCGTGCTGTCGCGGCGGGCGAACCGTTCGACGAGGCGACGGGTGATCGCCGGAGCGAGGAGCGCGTCGCCGGTGCGGACCAGCCGGACCGCAGCGACCATGTGTTCGGGACTGACGTCCTTGAGGAGGAAGCCGCTGGCGCCGGCGGCCAGCGCCGCGTACACGTACTGGTCGAGGTCGAAGGTGGTCAACATGACGACGCTGGGGTCGGCGGCGGTGCCGGTCAGGATGCGCCGGATGGCCGCCGACCACTGCTACGCCGACACCCTAAACGGCGACCACATCGACGACCCCTCGGAAGACGCCCTGTTCATGCTCATCGACGAGCTGAACCACGCCGACAACACCTTCGTCACAATCAACCCCGCCGCCGACGACCCGGCCTGGTACGCCTCGGTCTCACTGCTCGCCGACGACACCTACGAAGTCGAACGCCATGACGCCCACCAGCACATCCACGACCTCACCATCGAGACCGACCGAGGCCACATCGCCAGGGACCTCACCATCTGGCTGGCCGGCCGCCACTACCCCAACCGACCAGCCTGAACCGCGGTCTGTACTTCTGAAGCCCTAGTCGGGAGCGGACGCCGTTGAGAGGTCGATCAGTTCGTCCAGGACGATCTGGCACGCCGCGGTGAGAGCCGATCGGCTGCGAACGGCCGCGTAGACGTGACGGGTCAACGGCCGGCGTAGCGGACGGGTGGCGACGCGGTAGCGACGGTCCACGGCCAGCTCGGGCAGGAGCGACACGGACAGGCCCGCCTCGATGTGCGCCAGAAGCGATTCGAAGCTGGCGAAGCGGCCAGCCACGGTCGGCTCGAAGCCGGCCTGTCGGCAGGTGCTCGTCACGAGGTTGGACAGGTACGTGCCGGGCATATCGACGGACCAGGCCGCGTCGGCGAAGTCGGGCAGGTCTGCCGGTGCGTCCGACGCGGCCTGCGACCGCGGCGTCACGAGCACGATGGCGTCGGTAAGCAGAGGGATGGTGTGCACGTCAGGATGCAGCGGCAGGGATCCGTCGATGAAGTCCGCGGTCACGACGATGTCGTAGTCGCCGCGGCGTAGGGCCGGATGGCTGGCCTGCGGGTCGAGCTCGGAGACCTCTAGGTCGATCTTCGGATGCGTCTGCCGCAGCCGCGCGGCAAGCGGAATGACGAGGGCGCGTATGGCACTGGAAAAAGCCGCGAGCCGAACCGGCCCCGTCGGTTGTCCGGAGAGATCCTGCAAATCGGCCTCGGCGGCCTTGAGCTGGTCGAGGATGATGCGGGCGTGCCGGGCAAGCGTACGACCGGCGGTCGTGAGCTGTACGCGGCGGCCGGCGCGACGCAGGAGTTCGGTGCGGGACTCGGCCTCCAGGACCGCCAGTTGCGCTGACACCGCTGACGGACTCATTTGCAGGGCCGCGGCGACGGCCCGGATGGTGCCGAGGGTGTCCAGCAGGCTGAGCATTTCCAGGCGTGCGGTGTGTAGCCGCATCGGGCAGCTCCTTGTACGGAATTTCCGCACAGCCTAACCAGAAACTTCAGCTTTTCGCGCACAGCGAACGGTCCTATCGTGAGCGCATGACGCTGACTGTTGATCAGGTTGCCGCCGATCGGTTCTGGTCCGACGCGGACCGTCACCTGGTGCGCTACGGGGCTCCCTTCACGTCCGAGATCATCGAGCGCGCGGCCGGAAGCTTTGTGTACACCGCTGGCGGCCGGCGGATCCTGGACTTCACCTCGGGTCAGATGAGCGCTATTCTCGGCCACTGCCATCCCGCGATCGTTCAGACAGTGCAGCGACAGATCGCCAGACTGGACCACCTGTTCAGCGGCATGTTGTCGCGCCCGGTCGTCGACCTCGCGCGTCGGCTCGCCGAGTCGCTTCCCCCGCCACTTGAAAAGGCTCTGCTCCTGACCACCGGCGCCGAGTCGAACGAAGCAGCCATCCGAATGGCCAAGCTCGTGACAGGCAGACACGAGATCGTCGCCTTCGCCCAGTCGTGGCACGGCATGACGCACGCCGCGGCCGCCGCGACGTACAGCGCCGGCCACAAGGGGTACGGGCCGACGTCACCGGGAAACTTCGTGATCCCCACGCCCAACCCATACCGCCCCGACTTCACCACCCCCGACGGCGAGTTGGACTGGCAGCGGCAGCTCGACTACGGCTTTGCGCTCGTTGATGCACAGTCGTCGGGGAGTCTCGCGGCGTGCATCGTCGAGCCGATCCTCAGCTCTGGCGGCGTCATCGAGCCACCGCCGGGCTACTTCGCCGCCCTGGCGCGCAAATGCCGCGAGCGCGGCATGCTGCTGATCGTCGACGAAGCGCAGACCGGCCTGTGCCGCACGGGCACGTGGTATGCCTTCCAGCGCGACGGCATCGTGCCCGACATCCTCACGCTCTCCAAGACGCTGGGCGCCGGCCTACCGCTCGCCGCGGTGGTGACGACCGAAGAGATCGAACAGCGGGCACACGAGCTGAACTACCTCTTCTACACCACACACGTGTCCGACCCGCTGGTCGCCGCCGTCGGCAACACCGTGCTCGACGTGCTCCAACGGGAGCAGATGGACGTACGGGCGCGAGATCTCGGCGAGTTCCTGCGCGCCGGGCTGCTCGAGATTCGAGACCGGCACGACGTGGTGGGAGACGTCCGGGGACGCGGCCTGATGCAGGGGATCGAGCTGGTCGTCGACCGCGAGACGCGGGAGGGCTCTGACGCCCTCGGCGCCCGTGTCACCCGTCGCTGCCTCGAACTCGGCCTCCACATGAACGTCGTGCAACTGCCCGGCATGGGCGGCACCTTCCGGATCGCGCCGCCGCTGACCACGACACGGGAGGAGCTGACCCTGGGTCTGGAGATCTTGGACCAGGCGATCGGCGAGGTGGCGCCGACCTGAGAGGCCGGTGAGCGTGTCATGACATCGCCGCCAGCACGCCCAACGTTCCTACGTGCCAAGCGCGCCGAAGCCGCCGCCCCTCGCCCACCTCGGCATACCGTGGGCGAGGGGAGACGACGGCTGACATCAGCGCGGGCCGGAGCGCGCGACGCGGAACCCCACGTCGTCGACTCGAAAGGTCGGGTGGCTACGGCGCCGCACGGAGGCCCGGCAACTCCAGTGCTCGTCGAACCAGCCGCCGCCACGCAGCACCCGATAGGTGCCGTAGACCTCAGCGTCGTAGACGTCCCAGCACCAGTCCCACGCGTTGCCCAGCATGTCGTGCAGGCCCCAGGCGTTCGGCTGCCTGCCGCCCACCTCGTGGATTCGGTCCTGCGAGTTGCCGCGGTACCACGCGATCTCATCAAGCGGTCCGTAGCGCGGGCCGGTCGTGCCGGCACGACACGCGTACTCCCACTCGGCTTCGGTCGGCAGCCGGTACCCGTCGGCGGAGAGGTCCCACTCGATGCCCGCGCCACCGCTGTGGAGTTGGTAGGCCGGCGCCAACCCTTCGCGTTGCGACAAGGCGTTGCAGAACCGGACCGCGTCCCACCACGAAACGCCCTCGACAGGCAACTGGTCTCCGCGAACCGCGCTGGGCCGCTCGCCAGTGACCAGGGCGTACTGGGCCTGCGTAATCGGGTATGTCCCGAGCTGGAATGGCTCGAGCTCGACCGACCATCGGCGCTGCGTTCGCCGGTCCGACAGGGTCACCTGTCCCGGCGCGACAGCGGTCATCAGAATCTCCACGAGGAGCCCATTTTATCCGGGGCCGTCTCGACCACCGTGCGGTGGTCGGCCCGGGGTGGGGCCGCGGCGGCCGGTGAGGCGCCCCGGCGTGGCACCACGTCCCGGTGGCGGCGGGCGGTGCGCCAGCGCGGACGCGGGGGAGGGCTTCGACTCCTTCCGGCAGCGACGCGTTCCGGCCTTGACCGGGCGGGTCAGCAGCGACCCTGCCCGACCACCTCCCGTGGAGGAACGAATGACGCCTATGGTTGCGGCATGAATGCGCGGCCAGCCGGGCGCGGCCCGGAAATCGCCGAACAGATCACCGTCGCGGCACCGGCGGGGACGGTCTACGCGGCGGTTGCCGATGTACGACGGATGGCCCGGTGGAGCCCGGAGTGCGTCGCGGTCTGGGTCACCCGGCGCGACGGCGGGCAGCCCCGACGGTTCGTTGGCTGGAACCGTCGGGGCCTGCTGCTGTGGTTCACCACCTGCCGGGTCGTCACCGCGACGCCGGGCAGCGAGTTCGCCTTCGACGTCACCACCTTCGGCCAACCGGTGGCCCGCTGGGGCTACCGGTTCAGGGAGACCGACGGCGGCACCCAGGTGACCGAGTACTGGCAGGACCGGCGCAACGGGGTGGCCCACGTTCTCGGCCGGATCTTCACCGGCAGGTCGTCGGGCGACCGGCCGACGGTGAACCGGGACGGCATGCGGGAGACCTTGCGCCGGCTGAAGCGGGAGCTGGAAGTGGCCTGACCCCGGGCGCGGGGTGACCGCGTCACGGCACGGCCGCGATCACCCCGCGTGGCGCGTCTCGGCCGACCTGTCAGCTCAGCGGGCCCGGTTCGGCTTCCGGCCCTGACGTCCCTCCGATCGGCGGTGCTCAGGCCGTTACGGGCCGGCAGCTCTTGCAGGCGCGGTAGCCCGCGCGGCGGGCCTCTCGGGCGTTGGTGAACGGGACCCGGTGCGCCGGCGTGATCCGCCGGGCGTGGGCACATGTCGGGTGGCAGTAGATCTGGGTGGTGTCACTGCCGAGGAACACCGCGCCGCTGCGCGACCACTGGTGCACCTCGGCCATGTCGATGCCCTCCGCCGACCGTAGCGCGTCTCCGGCGGCTGGGAGGTACGCCGCGTCGCAGGGCGCCCCGTGCTCGTACGTCACCCGGTGGCAGGGGACCAGCACGACGAACGGATTGTGCGCCAGCACGCTCAGCACGATGTCCGCGCCCTGCGTGGGCGGCAGCGAGGCCTCCCGCGCGAGCCAGGACAGGGGACGCAGTTGTCGAGCGGGGATGGCTTGGACCGCCCGCAGCACCCGGGCACCCACCGGGTCGACCGGACCGAAGTCCAGCGACAGCGTCCTGGCCCGGCCCGTACGCAGGGCCGTCACCAGCCCGGGCAGCGGCGTGCCGGTGGGGATGGCGGACCGGCCGGTACGCGAGCGGTGCAGTTCCTCGAACCTCTCGGCCGTGAGCCCCCCGGTCGCCAGCACGGCCCCGGTGACGAGTTTCGGTGTGAAGGCCACGAACAGGCCGCCCGCTGCCGTGTCCAGGCGTACGTACGTGTCGTAGTGATCGCGCGGGATGCCCACGCGTTGCAGGATCCTCAGCGCGAAGTCCACCGGCGCCGGCGGTTCGCCCAGCTCGCCGGGCGAATCCGACCCGGCCTGCGACGCGGGTAGCTGGTTGTGGTCTGACCCGCTCATGTCGCCACCTTCCCTTCTTCCTCCCAGGTCAGCAGCCGGCGCAGGTCGCTCATGCCCCGTGACACCTGCGCCTTGGCCGTCCCCACGGGACAACCCTGGATCTGGGCCACCTCCGCATAGCTCATTCCCACCACGTGCCTCAGCACCACCGGTACCCGGTAATACTCCGGCAGCCGGGACAACGCGGCGACCAGACGGCCCCGGTCGTCCGCGTTCAGAGCACGTTCCGCCGGACCCGGGTCCGCGTCCGACCACATGTCCGGTGCGTCGTCCACCCGCATGACGGACAACGGACGGCGCGAACTGCTGCGCACGTGATTGCGCCATACGTTCGCCGCGATCGTCATCAGCCACGCGCGCGGCTGCAACGCCCGGCGCCGCTCCGGCGGGTAGCCCTGCAACGCCGTGTAGGCCCGCAGGAAAGCGTCCTGCCCCAGATCGTCCGCCTCCGCGGCCGACCCGGATACGCGCAGCAGGAACGCGTGCACAGCCCTGGCGTGGACCCGGACCAACTCGGTGAAGCCGGCGTCCAGGTCCTGCGCCAGCAGGTCGGTCAACTGCTCGGCAAGCTCGTCCATCGTTGGTAGAACACCGTCTCCGGAGAAAGGGTTGCCGAATGCGGCGGAGCCCGACAGGTGGGGTCCCCAGCCTACGAGTTCGCCGGGAACGCGGGGTGCCTGGTCGTCCGCGGCGGTGCCGATCGTGGGATGCCACGTTCCGAGTCGCCGCCGGCTCCTGCAACCCGAGAGACGCATCCGGTGTTTCAAGGGCATGCGACGACGTCCTGAGGAGGCATGGTGATTTACACGACCCTCGACAGTCCGCTGGGTGGGCTGCTGGTGGTCGGCGAGCGGATGGCGGCCGCCCCCGGCGGCACCGCCCTCGCCTCCCTCTCCTTCGCGGAGCAGAGGGGCGGCGCGACCGTACGGCCCGGTTGGGTTCGGGACGAAGGGGCCTTCACCGCGATCGCCGACCAGTTGGCCGCCTACTTCGCGGGCACACTGAACCGCTTCGACATCCGGTACGTCCCCTCGGGCTCCGGCTTCCAGCGCCGGGTCTGGGCAACGCTGGACGCCATCGCGTACGGGACGACAGTCAGCTACGGCGAGGTCACCGCCCGGCTCGGTGAGCCGCCCAGCGCGGCGCGCGCTGTCGGTGCGGCGATCGGCGCCAACCCGCTGCTGGTCGTCCGCCCCTGCCACCGGGTGGTCGGCGCGAACGGCGCACTCACGGGCTACGCCGGTGGTCTGCGGCGCAAGCAGATGTTGCTCGCGCTCGAAGGCACCACGCTCGCCGTCTGACTTTGGGAGAGACATGAACACCGACATCGCGCCGTGGAACGCGCGCCGGCGCGTCGACGAGACGGACTGGACCGCGCTCGCCGAGTCGCTGGACGCGCACGGCTGCGCCCTGACGTCCCCGCTACTCGATCCCGAGCAGTGCCGGGCCATCGCCGCCCTGTACGAGCGGACCGAGCTGTTCCGCACCACCGTCGACATGGCCCGGCACCGATTCGGCTCCGGAACGTACCGCTACTTCACCCACGAGCTACCTCCCGTGATCACCGAACTGCGCGAGGCCCTCTACCCGCGTCTGTTGGCCGTGGCCCGTGACTGGGCCGAGCGGCTCGGCCGCCCAGCGCCCTGGCCCGACGACCTGAACGAGTGGCTGGCGACGTGCCACGAGGCGGGACAGGACCGCTCCGCGCAGATCCTGCTGCGCTACCAGGAGGGCGACTGGAACGCCCTGCACCGCGACGTCTTCGGTGACCTGGTCTTCCCGCTCCAGGTCGTGATCGGTCTGGACACGTACGGCGCCGACTACACCGGGGGTGAGTTCCTGCTCGTCGAACAACGACCTCGGGCCCAGTCACGCGGCACCACCGTCGCCCTGCCCCAAGGGCACGGCCTCGTCTTCACGACCCGCGACCGGCCGGTACGCACCAGGCGCGGCTGGTCCGCCGGCTCCGTCCGGCACGGGGTCAGCACCGTGCGCTCCGGCCGACGGCACGCCCTCGGCCTGGTCTTCCACGACGCATAGCGACCCCGTCCCCGATCGTCTCCGGTCGGCCGTCCCGGTTGGGCGAGGGACCGCCATGGAGAGCCAGACAGAGAAAGGCACACCGATGCGACCCCTCGACCGACACCGGACCGATGCCGGCGACGAGGCCGGCCGTTCCCCGCTCGTCGATCCGGCGGCATGCAGGTCGCACGGGCGATCGCCGTGTCCCGTCCCGCATACGGAGGCCGAGCTGGCCGCACTCGCCGGCTTGCTGGCGGTGCCCCGGTCCGGAATCACGACCGTGACGGTCGGCCACAGCCGGGACGCCGCCGCCACGACGTCCGCGGCGGCCTTCACCGCGATGTGGGAGGCACGCGGCGGCGTGGTCCTCGCGGTCGTCGACTGGCCCGAGACCGCAGCGTCGTGGCTGCGGGCTGCTCGTCGGATGACCGCGCAGACTCCCGACGCCTGGGTCGTGGCCGCCGCCACGACCGGCTTCGTTCCGCTCGCCCGACGGCTTCTGACCAGCACCCCCTGGGAGCCGTCCCGTACCTACGCATTCGGTTCGCTGTGCGATCCGCGCCTGCCGGCGCTCGCCGGCCCCGGTGTCCTGGACGGCCTGCGCGGCGCGAGCGCGGACGGTGGCACGTGGGAGGTCCGCGGCCGCGGCGTCACCACGTTTCCGGCCCGAACCAGCGGGTGAGGGTGGCGCGCAGGGCGGCGGTGTCACCGCTGTCACCGCGCGCCGACCAGACGGCGTAGCCGTCCGGACGGACCAGCAGCGCCTGCGCACCCCACGCGTCGCCGCCCGCGACTGCCGTCACGATGTTCACCCGATCCGCCCACGGGCCGGCCACGGCACGCAGACCGGAGTCCCCGACCAGGTCGAGCAGGAGCGGGCGGCCGTCGCGCAGCAGCGCGGCCAGGGTTGTGCGACCGTCGGCCGTCTTCAGCGGCCGACTCGGCACCATGCGTCCGGCCAACCGGTCGTCGTCGCGCGCCCCCACCGGGTACGTCACTCCCACGCCCGTGACCATCGTGCTCAGGTGGGTGTTCACCTCGTCGATGCGCATCAGCCGGGCGAACAGTTCCCGCAGCGCGTCGGTGCGCGGGTCGGGGTCCATCAGGGCGACCTGGGCCCGCACGTTGCGCAGCACGTCGGCCGCCACCGGGTACCGCTCCGCGTGGTAGGTGTCGAGCAGCCCGTCCGGCGCCCAGCCACGGATCTCGGCAGCCAGCTTCCAGCCCAGGTTGACGGCGTCCTGCAGGCCGAGGTTCACGCCCTGTCCGCCCGCCGGGAAGTGCACGTGCGCGGCGTCGCCGGCCAGGAAGACGCGGCCCTTGCGGTAGTGCTCCGCCTGCAGCGAGGCGTCGCTGAACCGGGAGATCCAGGCCGGGCTGTCCATCGGTACCGGCCGACCCGCGATGCGCTCCACCTCGCCCCGCAACTCCTCCAGCGTCGGACGGGAGTGCCGGTTCGGATGCGGACCCCGGTAGTCGTAGGTGCACACGCGGCTCAGCCCGTGCGGGTCGACCCACAACAGGGTCCAGCCGCGCGGGGTGCGTCGCCATCCGCTGGGTGCGGCGGCGGGCTCCAGCAGCCGTACCTCGCCCATGAGCGCGGCGACGGTCGGTCCATCGCCCAGGAATCTGATGCCGGCCAACTTGCGCACGGCGCTGCGCGCACCGTCGGCGCCCACCACCCAGCGGGCCGTCAGCGTCGTCTCGACGCTCGAGGCGGCCCGCAGGTGTAGCCGCACATGGTCGTCGTGTTCCACCAGGCCGACCAGTTCCGCGTCACGCCGCAACCGCCCGCCGAGCCGGACGGCGTCCGCGGCGAAGATCTCCTGGGCGTAGGCCTGTGGGCTGCCGACGAGCACCGGCCCCTCCTCGACGACGCGGGACAGGTCGAGCTCGAAGATCGAGGCGAAGTGGAACCGCACCGGCTGGCGCGTGTCACGCGAGGCGGCGTACCAGCCTGGCTGCACCGCCTCCAGCAGCCCCCGACGGTCGAGGGTTTGCGCGGTGCGCGCGTGCAGCGTGCTCGCCTTGGAGATCCCGTCCGGCTCGGGCAGCTTCTCGAGGATCGTCACGTCGATGCCCAGCAGGGCGAGTTCGCGTGCGATGAGGGTGCCGACCGGGCCGCCGCCCACCACTGCGACCTCGGTGTCGATGCTGCCGCCGGCTGGCGCCTCGAACCTGGCATGCACAGTTTTCTCCTCGATGGCCGGTGCCGCCTCGGACAATCAGCCTTGGGTCCGTCCGTCCGTCCGAACCCGGAAGGACCCCGGCGGCGCGGTGAGCCGCCGAGGTCCGGTGCCGCCGGTGCGACCCGCCGGGTCGTGGCGGGCGCACAGGTCAGCCCCACCGGTCACGGCCGGTCGGGTCCGCGCTTCCGATCAGACGCTCTTGTGGAAGCCGGCGTCGACCGCGTAGTCCGACCCGGTGGTGCTCGCCGACCGCGGGGAGGCCAGCAGCAGCACCGCGTCGGCGACCTCCTGC
This sequence comes from Micromonospora sp. URMC 106, assembly GCF_051386395.1. Classification (NCBI taxonomy): domain Bacteria; kingdom Bacillati; phylum Actinomycetota; class Actinomycetes; order Micromonosporales; family Micromonosporaceae; genus Micromonospora; species Micromonospora sp. URMC 106. Next base: position 47,601 of record NZ_JBPQTP010000006.1, on the reverse strand, counting down.
GGGTCGATGAGGCGGCCGGTGACCTGGCCCATCATCTGCGGGGCGATGCTGTCCATGACGCTGTCGCGGTCGGCGCCCGCCATCGCGGCGATAACGTCGGCCGCACCGCCCTCCTCGGTCCACCAGGCGGTGCGCACGGCGCCCGGGGAGACGGTGTTGACGCGGATCCCCTTGGCGCCGAACTCCTCCGACAGTGCCTTGGTCAGGTTGGACAGGGCCGCCTTCGCGGCGCCGTACTCGATGTTGACCGGTGCCGGCTGACGTGCCATGCCGGTGGAGATGTTGATGATGGAGCCGCCACCGCGCTCGACCATCTGAGGAATGGCCGCGCGGATCGCGCGGACGGCGGAGAACAGGTTGAACTCGAAGATCGAGCGCCACTGCTCGTCGCTGCTGTCGAAGAAGCCGGTGCGAGGCATGGTCACGCCGGGCGGCGGGCCACCCGCGTTGTTCACCAGGACATCCAGGCCGCCGAAGTGCTCGACCGCGCGCGCCACGACCTGCCCGGGAGCCTCGGGGTCCATCAGGTCCGCCGACACGTGCAGCAGGTTCGGGCCGGCCAGCTGCTCCAGCTCCGGCGTGGTCTTGCGGGAGACCGCCACGACCTTGGCGCCCTCTTCGAGCAGGGAGCGGGTCACGGCCAAGCCGATGCCCTTGGAGGCGCCGGTCACCACGGCCACGCGACCGGAGAGGTTGAGATCCATCACTGTCCTTTTGGGTTGAGGCTCTCACCCGGGGAACGGGGTGGAGCCTTGCGGTGCGCTGTCGGTGGTTGAACCCCGACGGTTGCGAACGGGTTGCACGGGCTCGGCTGCAACCGGCCTCCGGAGCGCGGGGTTCTCATCGGCAACGCATCCCGCCTTCTCCCAGGAGCTCCGCATGCCCGCCGCCGTGACCCGGCCGCGCAGATTTCTGCTGCCGCTGGTCTGTCTCGCCCCGCTACTGGCCAACGCGGACGCGGGACTCGTCGTCCTCGCCCTGCCGGACATTCAGCGCGAGCTGTCCATGAGCCTGACCGAGGCGCACTGGGTGACCAATGTGTACGTGCTACTCGTCGGCGGACTGCAACTGCTCGGCGGCCGGCTCTGCGACCGCCACGCGGCGCGCGGCCTGCTGCGCGGCTCACTCATGGCGTTCGCCGTCACATCGGCGTGCTGCGCGGTGGCACCCACCGGGTGGGTGCTCCTGTCGGCCCGTGCCGGCCAGGCGGTGGCGGCGGCGGTACTGGTGCCGGCGGCCATGTGCGTGCTGCTGACGGTGGCGACCGAGGACGCGCAGCGGCGGGCTGGACTTGCCCTGTGGGCCGCCTCCGGGGGAATCGGGTCGGTCGCGGGCGTGCTGGTGGGCGGTCTCGCGGCGACACACCTGGGCTGGCGCTGGGCCTTCCTGCTCAATGTGCCGCTCGCCCTGGGCGCCCTCGCCGGGAGCCGGCGGCTGGAGCCGGGGGAGCGGCGGCGCCCGCGGGGCACGTCGGTGGCCGCGCCGGGGGCGCTGCTCCTGGTCAGTACGTTGCTGACCCTGGTGTACGGGCTGGTGAGCATCGCGGACCAGGGATTCGGGCTTTCCACCTGCGCGCTGTTGGCCGTCGCGGTGGTGCTGGGCGGATCGTTGGTACGGTGCGAGGCCCGGTCCGGTCAGCCACTCATTCCGGTGGTGCTGCTCAGGGACCGCTGGCTGGCGGCGGGTGCCCTGGGGATCCTGTTCGTTGCCGCGGCGACCGGTCCGGTCGTGTTCATGGGCAGTGTGTACCTCCGAGAGGCACACGGGTACACCGCCTGGACGGCCGGATGCGCCCTGCTACCGGTGGTCGGCGGGGTGATCGTGGTCGGCAGGTGGTCTTCGCGCCTGTTGGGCCGGTGCGGGCCGCATCTGTCGTGTCTGGTCGGCTGCGGGTTGACCGGCTCGGGCCTGGTCTGGCTCGCCTCGCTGGCCCCGGATTCGGGATATCCGACCGGGGTGTTGCCCGGGCTCGCGCTGGTCGGGGCGGGCCTGCCGGTCCTCTGGATGTCGTGCGAGCTGGCCGCGGTGTCGACGGTGGGCCGTCCGGCGGTCGGGACCGCCGCCGGCGTGGTGCAGAGCGCCGGTCAGATCGGCGCCGCCCTGGGGCTGGCGCTGGCGGTGACGGTGTACGGCCGCACCGTGCACGGCGCGGACGTTTCGACGGACCCGGCGGCGCTGACCGAGGGCGCGACGCGGACCTTCTGGTGTTGTGCGGTGCTGATGCTCTGCGTGGCGCTCACCGCGCAGTGGGGCCTGCGGCCCGGCCGGTCGCTTCCAGTCGGTCCGACCCACACGTCCGGCGGCACCGGGCCGTTCCGATCGTCGGGGTGTAATGCGACGGAGGCAGAAGCGTATCGGTGATCGCCCAACTGATGGCCTGCTCTGGTTGCACCACGAGGTGAAACGGGGCGCGGATGTCGCACGGCGTCTCCCTCCAGCTACCTCGTACCGCGAAATGCCTCCCGGCAATGCCGCAAGAAGACTGTCAGGGCCAGGCTGGTGCATTCCGGCCAGACCAGCGCAAGCAGCGCCGGGATCTCGATACCATCGATCGAATCGCAGCCAGGTCCGGGTAGGCGTCAGCCATCGATGCGCCCAGGACGGCCACCCCCCAGGCCCCGCCGGGCCAGCCCGGCGACGGTGTCCGGCGAGGTGCTGGGTCCTACGCGATCACGCCTCGGAGGGCTACAAATGCTGTCGTCGCCAGGCGGTGGCCTCCGCTTCCAACGCGTCGCGTTCGCGTGTGGCGAGGGCGCGGACCTGCCGCCGGGATCGGCCGATGGTGGCCAGGTTGGCGATGACCAGTAGCACGCAGGTACCGGTGAGCCAGACCAGCGCGGTGAGTGCGGTGGTGTGCCGGGCCACGGGCAGCAGGGCGCCGAGCAGTCCGGCTGCCAGCGCCGGGAGGGCTCTTACCTGGCGCAGCGCCCGCCATTCGACGGCGACGAGGGCGAGGAGGTACAGCGCCACCCCGCCGTACAGCACGGTCAGGTCAAGCTCGTTGCCGGGGTGGCCGGTTGGGTCGGCGACCGTGGCCAGGTGCCGTTTGAGGCCGAGGGCGAAAGCGATGATCCCGATGATCAGGGGCAGGTGTCCGAAGGTGTAGACGTCGCGTGCCAGCGGCAGACGCCGTTGGTCGCGCACGCCGTGCACAACCTGCTCGACGGCGAGGGCGAGCCGGTCGAAGTACAGCCACCACAACGAGGCGATGACCGCTACCCCGCACCCGGTCGCGATCAGGAGTGCCCAGGTCACGGGCTGGTGCCGGTTGAGGGTGAGGTTGATGCCCAGGGCGATGACCGACTCACCCAGGGCCACCATGACGATCAGGGCGTGTCGTTCCGCCCAGTGGCCGACCGAGCGCAATCGCCACCCGGTGCGGACCAGCAGGATCCCGACGCTGTACTCGACGATCAGCGCCGCCGCCCACACTTCCATGCGCACGTCTGGCACCGCAGCGGGATCGACGAGGCGCTCCGGCACGATTGCGGCAGCCAGGATGAGCAGTCCCCCGGCCATGGTCGGAGCGGCGAGCAACAGCGACCGCAGGTGTGCCTGTCGGCGCGGGGGCATGCTGATCCACAACACGGCTACCTTTACCGCCCAGGTCAGCAGGTAGGCGCAGGCGAACACCACCGGCCCCGACAACCCGCCAGCCGGATCCTCGAATACCACCGAGGTGGTCTGGGCGAGCACGAACACCCCTGCGATCACCACAAAACCCACCAGCGGCATCACGCCCTGGTCCGCGCGGATGATGTTGCCCACCGCGGCGAAGCCGATCCAGCACCACCACAGCAACACCAGCACCAGCAGCGCCTCCAGTAGCGCCCGGCCGGTGAGGTGCTCGGCTGCCACGGTGGTCACGTTCAGGAACGCAAAGACGAACACCACGTCGTACAACAGCTCCAGCCGCGTCACCTGCGAACCCGGCGCCCCCGGACACAGCCACGACGCCCACCGACCCCGCTGCGCACCCACCTGGCCAGTCTCGCAGCAGCCGTCCGCCGGCCGGGACGAATCTGGCATCCACCGCGACGGCAGCCGAGGCTGTCGACGTCACCGGCCCCGGCGCGGCCCGCGGGTAGCGACGGCCGAGTTGCGGCCCGTCGGTGCCCCGACAGAGTCGGCCAGACGGGCGGGTTCGACAGCGGCTCAGTGGGTAGGTTCGGCCATGGCGGATTCCCCACCACAAGCGAGCGACCGTGTGTCGCTTGCTGCGCTGGATGCCCGCGCGCGACGGGTCGCGGCCAGTGCGTGGCGGCGCAGCGAGACTGGGGGGCGGCTGAGGCGACGCCAGGTGGAGATTGTCGCGGTGATCGCGGTGCAGTCTGGTCTCGCCGCGGCGCTGGCGTGGTGGTTGGCGCATGACCTGCTCGGAAATCCGAGTCCTGTCTTCGCACCCAGCGCGGCGGTCGGCACGATCGTCGCCGCTGTCGGACAGCGTGCCCGCCGTACCGCCGTTCTGCTGGCCGGGGTGGGGCTGGGGATCGCTGTCGGTGACGGTCTTATCTTCCTCATCGGCACCGGTCCGTGGCAAACCGGCGTGGTGGTCTGCCTCGCCGTCGGTCTCGCGCTGGGAATCGCCGGAGGTAGCGGAACACTGGTCAGCCAGGTCGCCGGCACGGCGGTGTTGATCGCAACATTGTCCCCGAGCGACCGGAACCTGGAACTGCCCAGGATCGTCGACGCGGTCGTCGGCAGCCTGGTCGGTCTCGTGGTGGTGGCGTTGTTGCTCCCCCTCAATCCGATCAGGGTGCTCAACCGGGCCGCCGACCCCGTCGTGCATGCCCTCAGTGACCACCTGCGCGCGATCGCCGCGGCGCTGCGCGCCCACGACGGCGACCAGGCGCAGCATGCACTGGACGGGCTGCGGGCGATGGAGCCGGACGTGCAGCGCCTCCGCGAGGCACTCAGCGGCGCCCAGGAAGTGGTGACGATCGCTCCGGCGCGGTGGAACCGGCGCACGGAGTTCGAGCGGTACGCCCGAGCCATCACCTGCATGTACTGGGTCATCGACGACAGTCAGGACCTCGCCCGCCGGGCGGCGATCCTCGTCCGCCACCGGGAGCGGTTGCCCGCCTGTCTGCCCGACGCTGTCGAGATCCTGGCCGATGCGGTACGGCAACTGCAGCAGGACTGTCCCCGCGGACGTTCCCTCGACGCCGCGCGGCACCGGGCCATCCGGGCCGCCGAGGCAGCTGGACAAGCCGGCCGCGAGGGCGTGGGAGCCTACGGCAACGCGGTCGTGACACAGGTACGCGTCGCCGGCGGCGACTTGCTCCGCGCCACCGGCTGCTCCAGCGACGAGGCTGCTCGGCTGATCCGCGCCGCGGCGCGGCTGAGCGAGAGCGACGACTTGACCGACCAGCGGCACAACCGGTCGGCGAGGCCAGGCTCGCCGTAGCCGGAGCGTCGGATCTCCCCGCCCCGAAGCCCGCTCAGCCAGTGCATCGATGAGTACCACCTTCGCCGTCGTCCCCGGACATGCTTGGCAGCGCTGCCCTGCGCACCCGGTCAAACGACAAACCGCCGCGGTTCCGCCTGCCTGGTTCCCGACGGGAAGATCCGGCCGAGCCACGCAGACTGGTCACAGCCCTTCACCGTCAGGCTGGTTCCGATCCGGGCGATCCCCGCTTCGGGGAACGCACCGCCGGCGCCCTCCCCGCGGGTGTTTGCTACCAACATGAGCTTCCCGTTCCGCCGTCTGCTCCGGCGTCGGTTGTCTCGGCGCCTGGTAGCGCGACTGGCGGCCGAGCGGTACATGCTGCTGATGCTGATCGGTTTCGCCGCTTCGGTCCTGGGCACCCGGGCGTTCTTGGCGCTGACCGGCTACCCGCAGGTCGGCGGAGGTACTCTGCACATCTCGCACGCCTTGTGGGGTGGGCTGCTGCTCTTCCTCGCCGCGCTGATCCCGCTGCTTGTCGTCAACCGGGTCGTGCTGATCTGGGCGGCGCTGCTGGCCGGGATCGGCGCAGGACTGTTCGTTGACGAGGTCGGCAAGTTCATCACCGCCGACAACGACTACTTCTTTCCCGCCGCCGCGCCCATCGCCTACGCGCTGTTCCTGCTCGCCGTATGGCTGTATGCGCGCGTACGTGGCGCCCGGGCCCGCGGCGCACGTGCGCAGCTGCACGTCGCGCTGGAGTTGCTCGGCGACGCTATTGATGACGGCCTCAGCGAACGAGACCGGGCCCAGCTTCGGCAGCGGATCGGCAGCGCTGCCGCCGATCCGAACCACCGCCACCTACAGCCGCTGGCCGCGGCGATGCTGGGGCTGACCCGACCCGGGGTGCTGCCGCTGCGCGAGCATCGACCAGGACAGGTCGCCCGGCTGGTAGCCGCTGTCCGGGCATGGATGGATCGGACCCTAACCCAGGGCCGGCTGCGCGCCGGGCTTGTCGCGGCCCTCGGGGTGCTGGGCCTGTTTATCCTCAGCGACCTCACCGCGATCGTCGCGGTCGCTGTCGACCTGCGTGACGGGACCACCGGTGAGGTGCTGAGCACCGCCAACGAATTCACCCGCATCAACATCGAGGACCGGCGCGGGGTTCTCCTCCTGCTCGTCCGAGCGCTACTGGACGCCTGTGTCGGAGCTGCGCTCATAGTGGCCACCGGACTGCTGCTGCGTGGAGTGGCTCGACGCGCCGCCCGGCTCGCCCAGGCTGGCCTGCTGACTTCGCTGAGCGCGGTGAACCTGCTGGTGTTCTACCTCGACCAGTTCGCCGCCGCCGCCAGCGCGCTCAGCCAGCTTGCGGTCCTGCTTGCGGTACAGCGCTACCAGCGGCTGTGTGCGGCCGAGCAGCCATCAGACCGGGGAGTACCTGAGAACGCGTCTGACTGACGTGTCGGGGGTGGTCCCTGAACGATCCGTCATCGGGGTGAGCGGCCGATGCTGGAGTGCCGGAAGACGTCACCGTTGCTGTCCGGGTGACCGGCCGCCCGTAGCCACCGATCCGGGCATCACGGTCGGTGCTCGGGGTGCTGTGCGGAAGGCTCAGTAGATGACACGTTCTCGTCCGTTGTAGTACGCGATCTGGAGCTTCACGGTCGACGTCGATTCGTCGTGCCGTAGTTGGAGGCACAGTTCGTAGGGGTTGAGCCAGCCGATCCGCCGGCAGGGGAACTGGACGGTGGACGGGTCGTACCATGTGGCCGACCAGCCCTTGGTGCGCTGCAGATGCTCGCCGAGCCGCCGGGTCAGCTCTCGCACGTTCGCCGCGTCGGTGGCGGCGATCGTGAATTCGCGTAAGCAGGAGCGGGGACCGTAACCGACGTTCTCGGGCATGGCGCACCGCGCTTCCTCGTGGGTCACGGTCATCGTCGGAGGCAGCGGTAGGATCGCGTCGCGCGGCGGCACCTGCTGGTCGCCGACGACCGGTGTCGCGAAGGTGGCGGCCACGCCGATCATCCACACGAGCGCGCCGATCGCCCAGTGCATGGTCAACAGTTCTCTTGGCCGCCTTTGCCACGACTCGACTGCGGTCGCGGACGCGACGATGGCGCCTGTCGCCACCAGGTACCAGCGCAGTCCGTCATCGATGTTGGGCGGGGTGTCGTAGCTGCCGAACGTGACGGTCCACAGCGACCACCCGGCGACACACGTGGCGAGCCCGACAGCGACGCGCCAGGCATATGGCCTGGACCGGCCCAGCAGGGCCCATGCGACCGGGAACACGAGGACCACAGGAACGATCACGGCGACCTCAGCCGGCTCCAACATCTCGTCCGCGACGGGATCTCCGGGCTGGATGATCGGCCACACCGGCGCCGTGGCTGCGAGCGCACCTGCCGCGAGCAGCAGCCGTGACCGCCAACGCCACGGTCCTGGCGGTCGAACCACGGCCGCGCCGTATCGGCTGCCCCACCGGCTGATCCGCCCGCCCAGATGCGGGAAGCGTTGCCCCGTGAGATATCCGACCAGCGCCACCGCGAGAAACAGGAGCACGTTTGGAAGCAGATCCACGTGCCTTGGACGGCAGTCGCCGCGAGACGGTTGCCGGCCCGCGGCAGTTCCTCACGCCACGGATACAACACTACGCAACGTCACCGTGACCCTATCCGGAGTGGCTCGTTGTCGGCCGCCTGCCGACGCTCCGGGCGGTCAGTCTGGCCCCTGCGCCGGGCAGGTCGGGCCACCGGTCACGACGCGCGGGCCGCGGGCACCGTGGTGCGAAACGTCTGCCGGTACGCCGTCGGCGAGACGCCGATCGCGCTGGCCAGGTGCTGACGCAGTGACGCGGCGGTGCCGAAGCCGGCCTCGGCGGCGACCGAGTCCACCGGCAGGTCGGTGGTCTCCAGCAGACGCCGGGCGTACTCGACCCGCTGCCGCGTGAGCCACTGCCCCGGTGTCATGCCGACCTCGGCGCGGAAGCGGCGCGAGAATGTCCGTACGCTCATCCGCGCGTGCCGGGCCAGCTCAGCGAGGGTGACTGGCCGGTACAACTGACTGAGTGCCCACTGCCGGGTCTCGGACGTGGTCGCGTTCGTCGGCTCGGGCATCGGATGGTCGATGAACTGCGCCTGGCCGCCTTCGCGCCACGGTGGCACGACGCACAGCCGGGCCACCCGGTTGGCCGCGGCGCTGCCGTGGTCGCGGCGCACGAGGTGTAGGCACAGGTCGACGCCGGATGCGACGCCCGCCGCGGTGAGCACATTCCCGTCGTCGATGAAGAGCACGTCCGCCTCGACCTTCACGTTCGGGAACGTGCTCTGGAAGTGCACGGCGTTGTTCCAGTGGGTGGTCGCCGGCCGGCCGTCGAGCAGCCCGGCGGCGGCCAGCGCGTAGGAGGCGGTGCAGATGGAGACGATCCGGGCACCCGGCCGCAGCCGGCGCAGCGCCGCCGCGACCGGTTCGGGTAGCCAGTCCCGGTCGCCGGGCTCGCAGGTGAAGGGTGGCAGCACGAGGGTGTCCGCCGTGTCGATCGCCTCGGCGCCGTGCTGGACGGCAACGGCGAAGTCGGCGCTCGTGGCGACTGGTTTGCCGTCGACACTGCAGGTGATGACCTCGTAGAGCGGCTCGCCGTCGGGACCGACGGCGGTACCGAAGATGCGGACGGGGATGCTCAACTCGAACGGGTACACGCCGTCGAGCGCCAGGACAACCACGCGATGCATGGCCAGATCCTTCCACATATTGGCGATCTGGCCACTCGAACCCCGACAGCGACTTCGGCAGAGTGATCGCGCACACCGAAAATGAACAGAAAGGCATGCGATGCGTGCGATCGAACAGGACCGGTTCGGCGGGCCCGAAGTTCTCAAGCTGGTGGAGGTCGACCGTCCCGAGCCCGGCCCGGCGGAGGTACTCGTCCGGGTCCACGCGACCGGCGTCAACCCGACCGACTTCTGGCACCGCGCGACCGGCGGCCTGCTCGGCCGGCCGGTGCGGCTGGGCTGGGACCTGTCCGGCGTGGTCGAGGCCGTCGGTGTCGGCGCCGCGCTGTTCCGGCCCGGTGACGAGGTCTTCGGCATGCCACTGCTACCGCGGGCGGCCGGCACCTACGCCGAGTACGTCACGGCACCGTCGCGGCACCTTGCCCGCAAGCCCGCCGGACTGTCCCACGTCGAGGCGGCCGGTCTGGGGCTCGCCGGACTTACTGCATGGCAGGCCCTCGTCGACATCGCCGACGTCCGTCCGGGCCAGCGGGTACTGGTTCACGCGGCCGCGGGCGGCGTCGGCCACCTCGCCGTGCAGATCGCCAAGGCGCGCGGCGCGTACGTCATCGGCACCGCAAGCGCCGCCAAGCACCCGTTCGTCCGTGGGTTGGGCGCCGACGAGGTTATCGACTACACGACGACGGACTTCGCCGAGCGCCTCCACGACCTCGACGTGGTCATGGACTCGATCGGCGGCGAGTATGGGCCTCGCTCGCTGCGGACCTTGCGCCCGGGCGGCATCCTGGTCGCCCTCGCCTCACCGGCCGAGACGTACCTGGAGGAGGAGGCGGCCCGGGAGGGCAAGCGTGCCCGATTCATGATCGTCGAGCCGGACAGCGCCGGGCTCACGTCCCTCGCCGGCCTGGTCGGCGCGGGGCAGCTCCGCGTCGAGGTGGACACGGTGCTGCCCCTCGAACAGGTCGCTACGGCCCACGAGATCGGCCAGGCCGGCCGCGCCAAGGGAAAGATCATCCTGACGCTCTGACGTCCTGCTCACTCCGGCAGCCCGACCGGATGCGAGCGCAGCCGCGCTGTCGCATCGCGTCGTCCGCCGCGCATGAGCGCTCACCTCGCCGTCGACACCGGCGGGACTGGCCTATACGCGGCATCGACGTTCGACTTCGCCCTGGCCGACCCGGCTTTGGCGAGCCAGCCATTGAATCGCCGCGGTACGGACCGCATCAGAGGCCCTGGCCGAGTGCCTTGTGCCACCACCCGAGCCGGCCGGTTCGGGTGGTGGCACAAGAGTGCCGCGGCGCGAGCGACAGACAAGGACCACTCGACAGGTCTGTCGGACAGTTCCTGACCGTCCGCTCGAGCCGTCGCTGTTCGGGGCACCTGCGCGAGCGGCTCAACGAACCGATCAATGCGAACCTGCGCTCCACATTCGGCCAGTAGGCAGACCACGGCTTTGGTGGCGCCAGCCACCGGCCGGCATGATCAAGTGGGAAGTGGGGTCTTCGGAAGCAGTCCGTCAACGAACTGGCGGAGTCCCTGGGGGTAAGTGTTTCGCGAAGCCAGTGCTGGCCATTGGTCACCGATTCCGGCCAGGCGTGGCAGCTGGGACTTGTCGACGTTGGCGAAGAAGGTGTCGAGGTGGGCGGTTGAGCCCCCGCCGGCCCGCTGGCCGCCGGAGTGGGCGCGAACCAGGATTTCGCCCACGGTGTAGTACCAGATGCTGCGGAAGACGTGGACGGCCTGCTCCGGCGTGCATCCGTAGTCAATCGCCCCGGAGACGATGGCCTCGACCATCCACAGAGCGGAACCGCCGAGGCGGCCGAGGAAGCCGTCGGCCGTGAGGACCTCTGCCGCCCATGGCCAGGCGGCGAGTGAATCGTGGATCGCGGTAGCTGCCGCGATGATGCGGTCTCGCGGCTCACTGGGCAGTTCACGGTGCAGGGTCTGATCGGCGTGTTCATTGAGCAGTTGGATGAGCAGATCTTCCCGGTCCCGTACGTGGTGGTACAGGGTCGTGGCCCCGATGCCCAGCTCGGCGGCCAGTCGGCGAATGCTCAGCTTCTCCCACCCGTCGCGATCGATGATGTGGCGGGCCGCGGCCAGGATCTGCGTACGGGATGTCACCGGTGGCCGGCCGGTGCGGCCGTGCGGTGCGTCAGGTCGAGGCATTGTCCCATCATGCTGTCCCGGATCGGCGCCAGCGATTTGGGTCGGTCTGCGTGTTGGCGACGCCCGTTCCCATGCTAGTTTCCGAACGCGTTCCTAAAGCCTGTAATGCCATCGACCTCCGATCTTGTCGGAGGGCGATTGGCCGCCGGTGTGCCGAACATGTGGCCAGCCGGTGTGGATCCTTCGTCGTCGGCCTTGACGGCGCTTCGGGTCAACAACCGCCAGGCGCTGCGCTCGGCGAGCCCGAGAACCCGCGGACCACCGCCGCTCGCGCCCGAGACCGGGCACCCGCATGCCACGAGCGATCGAACAGCCCGGAGGACTGAGACAGTTGACCAGCACGGGATCAGCAAGCGAAGAAAAGGCCATCGACCCGGATGTTCGGCCAGGACCTACCCTCGCCGCGGTAGCCCTGGTGCAGTTCCTGGTGTCGCTGGACCTCTCTGTCGTCAACGTCGGACTTCCGCAGATCGCTGAGGGCCTCGGCTTCAGCGCGGTGAACCTGACCTGGGTGATCCACGCCTACGCTCTCACCTTCGGCGGGCTGCTCCTGCTCGGCGGCAAGACGGCCGACCGATACGGCCACAAGCGGGTACTGCTGATGGGGCTCGCCGTGTTCGGCCTCGCCTCCCTGGCTGGCGGCTTCGCCCAGCAGCCGGGACATCTGATAGCTGCCCGCGCCGCGCAGGGGATCGGGGCGGCCGCGCTGGCGCCGGCCGCGCTGGCGCTCCTGACCCGGGCGTACCCCGCAGGGAAGGCCCGCATTCGGGCGTTCGGCGTATGGAGCGCGATGAACGCCGCCGGCGGCGCCCTCGGCGTCCTGATCGGCGGCCTGCTCACCGAGTACGCCGGCTGGCGCTGGGTGATGTTCGTCAACCTGCCGATCGCCGTTTGCGCGCTGGCCTTCGCCTGGAACGGTGTCCCCGTTGACGCGCCCCCTGCTCGAGAAGGCCGTCCCGACGTGCTGGGCCCGATTCTGGCGACAGCCGGAATGACCCTGCTCGTGTTCGGCGTCGTCCGCACCGAACGGTACTCGTGGACCTCGCCGGTCACCCTGACGACCCTGGCGACTGCCGTCGTGCTGCTGGCCCTGTTCATCTTCATCCAGCGGACCACCACCCGGGAACCGCTGATCAGGCTGGGTCTGCTCGCCAGCCGCTCAGTTGCTGGCGCGAACGCCTACAACCTCCTGGTCGGCGCCGCCATGGCCTCGGCCTTCTACTTCATGTCCCTCTACCTGCAACGAGTCCTCGGGACCGGGCCGGCCCTTACCGGAGTCCAGTTCCTGCCGTTCGCCCTCGGTGTGATCGCCGGGTCCGTGCTCGCCATCAAGCTCGGCTATCGTTTCGCTCCCCGTACTCTTCTGGTGGTCGGTGGGCTGCTGACCGCAGCCGGTTTCGCCTGGTTCGGCCTGATCAGCCCGGACGGCACCTTCACCACCGACGTCCTGGGGCCCTCGATCGTTGCGAGCATCGGCTTCGGGCTCTGCCTCGGGCCTGTGGTCTCGACCGCTACCGTCGGCGTCGCGCCCAGCGAGACCGGCACCGCGTCGGGGCTGCTCAACAGCTCACGCCAGATCGGGGCCTCGCTCGGGCTGGCCGCCCTCGGCACCGCCGCCCACCACCGTACCGGCCAGTCCGTCTCGCGGGACGCCCTCAACGACGGGTACGCGCTCGGCCTGACCCTCAGCGCCGCGCTCCTGGTCGCCGCCGCCCTGATCGCCCTCACCGTCCTGCGGCGGGCTGGCCACACCACAACGTACACCTAGGACGGTGATGGGCCCGGTCGTGAAGGCGACGCCGCCCGACGGGACATACGGCATCATCACCTTCGATTGCGCGGGCGACCGGCGTCGCGTCGTACAGCTTGAGCGGAGTGCCGCGATGACGGACTTCATCGAACGTTTGGTTATCAAGGCCAGTTTCACATCGGATGATGTCGACTTCGTTTCGATGCAGCGGGGTTGGATTCTGGAGCAGGCGCAAAGGCGCGAGGCCGGGGCGTACATCGACAGTTGGGTCACGCTGGATGGCAAGACCGAGATCCACCAGGTCGCCAGTCCGTGATCATCGCAACGGGTTATTTCCCTTATCCCGGTCTCGTCGATCTCGTCAGGCAGCTGCGTGACAGCGACCCCGTCGACCACGTCCGCAGAAACGCGGAGGTCCAGTTGGATGGACTCTCCGGATGAACCCAGCGCCTCGTCATGCAGCCTTGAACGGGTGGTCCGGGTGGCAGACCTTGGAGTTGATCGCGAATCCGGACTTTTGTCGGGCGCGGTGGTTGTGCCAGCGGATGTAGCCGCCCGATGGCAGCGCACGGCGGCGAACTCGGCTTCGATCCCAGTCAGCCACGCGGTCGTGGGGTGTAGCGCTGACTCCTCGTGCCCGGAGCCGTCCGGGCCGCCTCGACAGGTTGCATGCGACCAGTGGTTCGACAAGATCCCATGCCCGTGCTAAGTTTCGGAACGCGTTCCTAAAGCCCTCTCGGGAGGAGCTTCCGATGGCGCTCGAGGCGGAGTTCTTGCTGGCGCAGTTGCATGCGCGTCAGCTTGGGCCGCCGGCGCCGACTGCCTTCGATCGCGACGGGTGCGCTTGCCGCGATCGATGGGCTGGGGTGGCCGCGTGGGTGAGGGCTGCCGGATTCGTCCGGGCGTGTTGCGCTGGCTCGGCCGACGGCGATCCGTGAATCGGATGCCAACCGGAAGAGCTCAGGGACTCGAGCCGGTGCGAAGGGACCGGGTTCTCGACGGGGGATATGAGCCTGGGGCGACCCGGCGAGCCCTGCACCGTGCACAGGCTGACGGGGGCGGAGATGGCCAGAGGATCAGGGAAGTGCCCGGCGCACCCACAAGTAGGAGAGGACAGGGTGTTTTGAAGATTCAACTAACGGCATGGGCGAGCGCTGCCGTGCTGAGTATCAGCGCGGGCGTGGTGGCGGCGGGTTCTGTGCCCGCAGACCGAGGAAGCGTGCTGGCCGGCAGCACGGTCCGGTCGTCCAGCATTGACGCTGGGAAGCTGAAGTCCGCCCTGGACGGTGTCCACCGCGCGGGGATGCCGGGCGTGTTTGCCGAGGTGCGCCACGGTGGCCAGGTATGGCGCGACGCCTCCGGGGTCGCCGACGTCAAGACTGGCCGCCCCGTCAGGCCCGACATGCGACACCGTGTCGGCAGCATCACGAAGACCTTCACCGCCGTTGCGGTGATGCAGGAGGTCGAGAAGGGGCGGATCGAGCTCGACGCGCCGATCGGCCGCTACCTGCCGCAGCTGGTGCCGGGACAACGGGGCGACAGGATCACGGTTCGGATGCTGCTCAACCACACCAGCGGCTTCCCCGAATACCTGCCCTACGCGTTTCCCTCCCTGCAGGAGTTCCCTTCCGCCACGGCGGCCAAGAGCCTTGACGACAACCGGTCCAGGCAGTTCAGCCCAGCCGAGCTGATCAAGATGGGGGTCGAGGCGCCACCCGCCGGCGAGCCCGGTGGCCCCACGGGGGTGTATTCCAACACCAACTACCTCCTCCTCGGCGAACTCCTGGAGCAGGTGACCGGTGACACGGCGGAGGGATACATCACCCGGAATGTCATTGAACGCGCGGGGCTGCGGAACACCGAATTCCCGACGGGGATGCGCGTCAAGGGGCCGCACTCGCGGATGTACGAGGGGCTGTTCGGCGTGATCGACCCGCCGCGCGACTACAGCGTCTACAACATGTCCTGGGTAGGTACGGGGGCCGCCCTGGTATCGACCGTCGAGGACATGAACCGCTTCTACCGGCTGCTCTTCAGCGGCAAGCTCGTCAAGCCGTCGTCACTTGCGCAGATGCAGCGCACCAATCCGGTTCTCGGTCAGGACGGCTACAAGACGAAGGACTACGGCCTGGGTCTCCTTCGAGTCACGATCCCCGACTGCGGCACCTTCTGGGGTCACGACGGCACCGTCTGGGGGGCCGAGACCATGGTCCTGACCAGCTCCGACGGCAAGCGGCAGTTGTCCGTGGCGATGAACCTCGTGAGGTGGAACAAGCTGGACTCCTCGGGAAAGCCGCAGCCCCACCCGATCGATGATGCGCTGTCGGCCCTCTACCAGCGGGCGATGTGCGGGTAACACAAACGCCCAGGCAAGGCATGCCTCGCGGCAGCGACGTCCGTAGCCAGAGTGCGCACGCTGGCTGATCGAGGTCGCTGGATTGACCGGGACAGGGTCACGGCGGCGCCGCGGCACCACCCGGGCTGCACGTCCGCCTTCGGCTACGCGCTGCGCACGCCGAGGGCGGGCGTGCCCGGCATGCCGCACCAGCGGCCTGGCAGGCACGTTCACGCGACCGCCGGCGCTTCTGTCCGCCGAGATGTCACCGGGGTGGAACGCGGGACTCGGCACGCTGCGCCGTGTGTGCAACGGGTGGGTGGTCGCGCCGGCCACGATTTCACGACGAGATTGACGAAGACGGGAGAGTGATGACCACCACCGGCCTTGCCGAGGCGGAAGTGCGGTCCGCGCCGCTGCCGGATGCCGGCTCCGCGGCGGGGCACAGCGTGGCGCGGTTGCTGCGCCGACATCTGTGGAGTTTCGCGGCTGTGGTAGTCCTGCAGGTGATCGGCGCCGTCGCGGGTCTGGCGCCGCTGCTGGCGGTCGTCGAACTGGGCCGCACCCTGTTGGCGCCCGGCCCGCTCGCTGAGGGACACGTCTGGCCCGTCGTGATCGTGGGTGCGGCCGGTCTGTTCGTCCGGCTGCTGTTCACGACCGCATCCTCCGGGATCGGGCATCTCGTGGACAACCAGGTGCAACTGTCGTTTCGACGGGCTCTGGCGGCGCGGCTGGGACGCGTGCCGATCGGGTGGTTCTCACAACGCCGGACCGGCGAGCTGACGAAGCTGGTCGGGGAAGACGTGAGTGCCGTGCATCCCTTCATCGCGCACACCCCCGGCGAGATCGTCTCCGCGTTCGTGGTGCCGCTGGTGTCGCTGGCCTATCTCGTCACCGTTGACTGGCGGCTCACGCTGATCACGCTGATTCCGGTAGTCCTGGCGATGGCACTGGTTCCCCTGATGATGACCCCGGCCCGGCAGCGCGAGGAGAAGGAGTTCGATCGCGGTATGGGCCGCATCGCGAACTCCGTCGTCGAGTTCGTGCAGGGCATCGCAGTCATCAAGGCGTTCGGCGGATCCGGGCGCGCCCACCGGAAGTTCTCCACGGCCGTGGAGGACTTCGTCGGCATCTTCCTCAACTGGGTGATCGGCCTCTCGCCGATCGCCGCGGGGATGGCGTTGGCGCTGTCGCCGCCGTTCGTGCTTCTGGTGGTGCTGATCGGTGGTGCGGCTCTCATCACCCGGGGCGATATGCCCCCGGCCGACCTGCTGCCCTTTCTTCTGCTCGGACTCGGCCTGACCGCACCGTTGGCGGCCCTCGGTCACGGCTTCGATGACATGCGCGCCGCCGCACGCGCGCTCGGCCGGATCCGGGAGGTGTTCTCGGTGGAGTCCCTGCCCGAGCCCGCCCGCCCGGTCACGCCGAAGGGTCACCGGGTGGAACTGCGCGACGTCCGGTTCGGTTACGAGAACGATCACGAGGTGCTCCACGGGATAGATCTGGTGCTCGAACCGGGGACGGTGACCGCGGTCGTGGGGCCGTCGGGGAGCGGGAAGTCCACGCTGGTTCAGCTGTTACCGCGGTTCTTCGACCCGACGCACGGTTCGGTCACGCTTGGCGGGGTGGATCTGCGCGAGATCGCCAGCGAGGAGCTCTACCGGAGAGTTTCCTTCGTCTTCCAGGAGGTCCGCCTGCTGCGCGCGTCGGTCGCGGACAACATAGCCCTGGCGGTGCCACGTGCCGGCCTCGACGACGTGGTTCGCGCCGCCCGGCTCGCGAACATCCACGACCGCATCCTCGAGTTGCCGCGCGGGTACGAGACGGTGATCGGCGAAGACGTCAAGCTGTCAGGCGGCGAGGCGCAGCGGATCTCGATCGCCCGAGCGTTGCTCGCCGACACGCCGGTGCTGGTGCTCGACGAGGCGACCGCCTTCGTCGACCCGCAGACCGAGCAGGCGGTGCGCCAGGCACTGGCAACGTTGTCGGCCGATCGGACGATTCTGGTCATCGCGCATCGTCTGGAGACGATCGCCGATGCCGACACCGTCGTCGTGCTGGAGAACGGGTCGATCGCCGAGCGCGGCCGACCCGCCGATCTGCTGGCCCAGGGCGGAAGGTTCGCGGCGTTCTGGCAAGCCCACCAATCCGCGCTCGCCGGCGAGAGCGAGAACCGCGGTGGCGTACTGCGAGGAGACGAGTCCCGATGATTCGAATGCTGCTGCGCGTGCTGGGGGAGGGGTACGCCCCGAGGATGCGCCGCACCGTGGCCCTGATGGCGACGACCGCGATCGTCGAGGGCCTGTCCTACGCACTACTGGTGCCCGTCCTACGAACACTCTTCGGCAGCAGCCCGGCGGATGCGTGGCCCTGGCTGATCGCGTTCGGAGCGGCGGTCGCGGTCTACGCGGTACTGCAGTACCTCAGCAACCTGTCCGGATTCCGCGTCGGGACCACGATGCTGCGGGGCATGTACCACCGCCTCGGTGAGCACTTGGCCCGGATTCCGATGGGCTGGTACAGCGCCGGACGGGTCGGGGAGGTGTCCATCCTTGCCAGCCGAGGTCTCCTACAGGCGATGAGCGTGGCGGCGCATCTGCTCGGACCACTCATCACCGCCTGCGTGACGCCCCTGACCATCGTCGTCGTGATGCTCGCCTTCAACTGGCGGATGGGCTTGGCCGCGCTGGTCGCCGTACCGATCGTGGCAGCGGTCCAGATCTGGACGGGACGCTCGACGGCTGCCACCGACGCCGAGCGCGGCGCGCGCGACCGTGCGGCCACCGGGCGAGTCATCGAGTACCTGCAGGCACAGCCGGTGCTGCGCGCCGGTGGCCGGACCGGCGAGCGCTTCCAACTGCTCGACGACTCGTTGCGCGAGGTCCAGCGTGCGGCCCGCCGTTCCTCGCTCAAGGCCCTGCCCGGAGCGTTGGGGTCGGCGTTCACGGTGCAGGCCATGTTTACCGCTCTGCTGGCCCTGGGCGCCTATCTCGTGCTCAGCGGGAACATCGGCGCGGCGGAGGTCCTGACGATCCTGGTGCTGGCCGCGCGCTGCGCGGATCCGCTGCTGTCGCTGGCGGAGTTCGGTGGCAAGATTCGCGCCGCACGCGCGGAGCTGACGCGGCTCGATGCGGTGTTGAGCACCGAGCCGCTCCCGGAGCCTCGTCAACCGGTCCAGCCGGTCGGCCATGGCCTGGAGTTCACCTCCGTCGTCTTTCGGCACGGCGACCGTACGGTGCTCGACGGTGTGTCGCTGTCCGTACCGGAAGGACAGCGGCTCGCCGTCGTCGGACCATCGGGTGCGGGCAAGACCACGCTGCTGCAGTTGCTCGCGCGGTCCTACGACGTACACGCGGGCGCGGTGCGCGTGGGTGGCGCGGACGTGCGCGCTATCGACACCGAGGTGTTGATGGCGCAGATGGCCATCGTCTTCCAGGACGTCTATCTCTTCGACGGCACTATCGAGGAGAACGTGCGTCTCGGTCGTCCAGACGCCGGTGAAGACGAGGTGCGGGCAGCCGCGACCGCAGCGCGGCTGGACGAGGTGATCGAGAGACTGCCCGACGGGTGGGCGACGAATGTCGGTGAGGGCGGCGCACTCCTCTCAGGTGGTGAGCGCCAGCGGGTCTCGATTGCGCGAGCGCTGCTGAAGGACGCCCCCATCGTGCTCCTCGACGAGGTGACCTCCGCACTGGACCCGGTGAGCGAGGCGGCCGTCCACGAGGGCATTGACCGTCTGATGGCGGGCCGGACGGTGGTGATGGTGGCGCATCGGCTGCGTACCGTCCGACGCGCCGACCGCGTCGTGTTTCTCGATGGTGGTCGGATTGTGGAGGACGGCAGCCACGACGATCTGCTGCGCCGTGGTGGCCGCTACGCCGACTTCTGGGCGATCTCCATGAGGCCGGTGGGGTAAGAACGAATTGGCACTTACCAGACTCATTCGACCCTTGCGACCGGCTTGCCTGCCTCGGCCTCATCAGCGGGTTCGCGCGACGGTGACGGTGAGACTGTGGGCGGGGCTGACACGAGAGCCGTGTCCTTCTCCTGTGCGCCCGCCGCGCCTGCGGGCGGCATCCGTCGTGGACACCCGCAGAGGTCCACCGCCATCACACGCCCAGGCGTACGGCCGGGCCCACAGTTCGTGGCGCCCGGGCCGATCGGGCCGGCCGAGCTCACCCACGGCAGTCGATGGCACACCGTGAACTCGGCGAGGCTGGACGGAACTGCCGGGACATGCCTCCGGGCCGAGACGCGCCAGCGGCTCCTTTCCGCATCGCTGGTTGACACCGTGGTTCACGACTAGGGAGGCGTGATGGAGCTGCGCGACGTCGAGATATTTCTGACGCTCGCCGAGGAGCTGCATTTCGGCAGGACCGCTGACCGGCTGCATGTGAGCCCGGCGCGGGTCAGCCAGGCGATCAGGAGGCAGGAGCGCGAGATCGGCGCGAGGTTGTTCGATCGCACCAGCCGCAGCGTTCGTCTCACCGCGATCGGCGAACGGCTGTACGGCGATCTGCTACCCGCCTACCGGGGGCTGCACGACAGCGTGCAGCGAGCCAGGCTGACCGCGCAGGGCGCGACCGCCGTCCTGCGCGTCGGCATGCTGCCCGGCAACGCCTACGACCTGCGCTGCTACTGGCAGGCATTCCGCGCCCGCCACCCGCAGTGGGGACTGCAGATCCGCCACAACCCGTTCATCAGCCCGTTCGAGCCGCTGCGCAACGGATCCGTGGACGTGCTGCTCTCCTGGCTGCCGGTGCGGGAGCCCGACCTCACCGTCGGCCCCGCGGTCTTCACCGAGCCTCGGGTACTGCTCGCCGCACCCGGCCACGAACTGGCCGTGCACCAATCCGTCTCGATCGAAGCCCTGGGCGATTTCGCCGTACTCGGCCCGTCTACGCCCCTGCCGGACTACTGGGAGGATGCCTTCCTGCCGTTCCACACTCCCCGCGGTCGCCGCGTCGAGCGCGGCCCGGCCGCCCGGGGTATGGACGACATCCTCATCACCGTCGGCTCCGGAGAGGCTGTGCACCACCTGGGTGCCCACGCCGCGCGGTACTACGCCCGCCCAGACATCCGCTACCTGCCCATCCACGATGCTCCCCGCCTGCGCTGGGGCCTCGTCTGGCGAAGCGACACCGACTCCGAACAGATTCGCGCCCTGGCCCAAGTGGTCCGTGACCTCGGCACCGCGACCCTTTGAAACCGCCACCGTTCTCGGAGCTGGGAGCGGCTGTGGTGAGGCGCCGCGTTCTCCTTGCCTCACATCAGGTCAGCGTCGGGAAGGCTCAACGGAAATCGTCGGCGTGGAGGAGCGCCCACTCCTCGTAGAAGCGCGCAGGGTGTCCAGTCACCTCCTCGACGTCGGGGAGAACGCGCGACTCGTCGAGGATGCCGTCTCGATGGAAGCGGAAGAAGGCGTCGACGTACTCGGCGGGCATGTCTTTCTCCATGTCGGCGTGAGCCTCGGCATCCGAGAGGCCGACACAGTGCAGGTCGCGACCGAGCACCTCGGCCAGCACGGCGATCTGGTCGGCGGGCGTCAGCGCGCGAGGACCGGTCAGCTCGTAGACGCGCCCTTCGTGCCCCTCGCCCGTGAGCGCTGTCGCGGCGACCGCGGCGATGTCCTCGGGGGCGATGCAGGCGGTCCGCACTGCCGCGAACGGCACGCGTACGATGTCGCCTTCGCGCAGTTGCGGCAGCCAGCGCAGCGTGTTGGACATGAAGGCCCGTGGCCGCAGTATCGTCCAGGCCAGGCCGGAGGCGCGTACCGCGCGTTCGGACAGCGTCATGTACCGGGAGACCGCGTTGGTCATATCCTCGAGCGCGGCGGATCCGGCGGTCATCAGCACCACGTGCCGCACACCCGCAGATCTGGCCCGCGCGAGCAGGCCTGGCATGTCTGCGTAGCCGGGCAGCAGGAACATGGCGCGAACGCCGTGGAACGCGTTGGTCAGGGTCTCGGGATGGTTGAGGTCACCGAGGACGCCTTCGACTCCGTCCGGCCACGCCGCATTGTGTCGGCGGACCAATGCTCGTGCCGGTGCGCCGGCCGCACCCAGCGCGCGGGTCAATGCCGCGCCCACGTTGCCGGTAGCGCCGGTGATCAGGTACATCATGGTCCTCGTCGTGTCGAGAAGGAACCGATCGCCGGCGCGCTCAACGCTGCGGCGATCAGCAGAGTCTGGTCCGTGCCGGGCGAGCGGCAATGCGGGGTTACGTGCCGGCCAAGCGCACCGGACCTGTCATGCGGCCCGGATGAGGCCCGCCGCCAGGGCCACGAGGGCGACAGCGAGCAGCAGGGCACCACTGCGGGTGAGCATCGTGCCCGGCGAGCGACCGCCCTCCTTGCCGACACCTAGGTGGAGGAAGAACCCGCCCGACTGTGCGAGTATCCCCGTCAGCAGAACCACCCCGCACAACCATTCCCCAGCCTCGGAGAATCCGGCACGGGGCAGGTAGAGCAGGTACACGAGCGAGAGCACCAGCAGCACTCCGGCGTGCGCATGGCCAGCTCGGAAGAATCGTTCGCGAAATGCTCCCAGCCGATCCCGGTCAGTGGTGATGAAGCGCAGCAGCGCGTGCCCGCCGAACTCGACAGTGACGATCGACAGGATCGCGACGATCGGCAAGATGTCCGTAGGTTCCATCAGTGCTGCCGCGCGCCCACGCCGTGCCGCGCGGCGGCAGCCAGCTCAAGCCGAGCGAGGTCCTCGCCAGCGGACAGATCATGGTAGGCCGGCCGCATCTCGCGATCGGCGCAAAAATCAGGCAGGTGCATGTCACGGTCTTTCGGGGATGGTTGCCCTGGCCACGGTCTTCCGTAGCAAGGTTCACCCTTTCCGCCCGAGCAGGTGGAAACAACGGCCGTGTGCGCAACGCCGGTTAACCCGGCGGTTCACGATCGGGCGGCGTGGTGAGGCTGCGCGAGGATCACCTCTTTCCTAGGCTCGCCGAAGAGCCACGTCACCAGGGCCGTCGACCGGCCGTACGTGCGTCTGCTGTCCTCGGACAGAGGCGTGCCGACGTCACGCTTCTGCTTTCTGATCGCCCGGCCGGCCCGCGTCGGACTCGCGTGCAGACGCTGCTCCATCACGCCCACCCGATCGTGAACCGCTGTGTTAACCGGCGTTGCGCACACGGCCGTTGTTCCCCTCGAACCGAATCACAAGGATGGCTCTTGCCGCGGCGGACCGGTGACCTATTCCGCCGATCATCGCGACGCCAGGGCGGGCCCATGCGGCCGGCGCCGCCCATACCCCGGGACCACCAACGGGAGCGTGAACGTGCATCCATCCCAAGCCGTGAGCCGAGTTCGAGGCAACCTGGCACTGACGGCGTTGTTCTTTGCCACGTTTGTCCTCGGCAGCACCGAACTGGTGATCGTCGGTGTCCTGGATCTCATCGCCGCGGACACCGGCGTGACCGTCAGCGCGGCCGGTGCCCTGGTCACCGCGTACGCCCTGGGCCTGTCGATCGGCGGACCCGTGCTGACCGCGCTGACCATCCGCGTGCAGCGGCAGACCCTGTTGTGGGCTTCCATGCTGGTCTTCCTGCTTGCCACCGTGGCGATGGTCGCCACCGCCAGCTTCGAGCTGCTGCTCGCCGCTCGAGTGGTGGCCGGGTCGCTGCACGGTGTCTTCATCGCTGCGGCCTTCGCCACGCTCGGCTCCCTCGTTCCCGCCGACCGCATGGGCCAGGCCATCTCCGTGGTCATCGGCGGGATCGCCGTCTCCACCGCCATGGGCGTCCCGGTGGGCACCATGGTGGGCAGGACGCTCGGCTGGCGCGGCTCCTTCATCATGATCGCCGGAGTGGGAGTCGTCGTCCTCGTGGGCCTGCTGCTGCTGATGCCGAAGGTCGCCGCCAACCAGGCACTGGGGCTACGCAGCCAGGCCCGATCCGCGTTCGCGCCCCGCGTCCTGATCATGCTAGCCATCGGGATGCTGCTGCTGGGCGGGCAGTTCACTGTCTTCACCTACATCACGCCCTTCCTGCTCGAGGTGACCGGCATCTCCGGTGCCCAGGTCAGCGGCTTCCTGCTCGCCTACGGCGTCGCGACGGCGATCGGCACGTTCGTCGGCGGCTGGGCAGCCGACCGCGACGCCTCTCGTACGCTGCTGACGGCCAACGTCGTACTCCTGCTGTCCCTCGGCCTGCTCTACCTGACCGGGACCGTGCCAGCCGTCGTCGCCGTGGCGCTGCTGGCGTGGGGCCTGGTCGGCTTCGGACTGGTTCCGGCGTTGCAGTACCGGGTGGCGACGCTGGCCGGCCCGGCGCGCGATCTGGCGGCCAGCCTGCCCGCCTCCGCGGTCAACGCCGGCATCGCGGCCGGTGCCTTGCTCGGCGGCTGGACCCTCGCCAGCAACGGCCTGTCGGCGGTCGTTGTCGCCGGCCTGCTCATGTGTCTTGCCGGGCTGCCGCTGACCTGGCTGACCGCCCAGTGGGGTACCCCGTCGACCGATTCCGGGCCGACAACGAACATCCCAGTCGGGACCACCCATTGAGCGCACGACGTCAGAAGCCCATGTCTTGATCACGATGGGTGCGCCGCTCGCCGAGCAGTCCGTGCTGACCGCGACGGAGGCGGATGGCGGGCCGGCGGCCTACGTCATCGGCAGCGCCGGTGCCGGTGAGCTCGGCGGGTCGACGACGCCGCCGACGGACGGGCACTACCGCATCGGCAGCAACACCAAGACGTTCACCGCGGCCTTGGTGCTGCAGCTGGTCGCCGAGGGCCGGCTCGGGCTGGACGACCCGGCCGCCGAGCACCTGCCCGAGTTCGGCCTGGATCCGCGGATCACGGTGCGGATGCTGCTGCAGCACACCAGCGGCGTGTTCAACTTCACCGGCGAGTTCCTCCCCGACGGCACGGTCGTGCCGGGCATCCCCAACCCGCTCGTGCAGGGCAAGGAGTGGCTCGACAACCGGTTCAAGACGTACCGGCCGCAGGAACTGATCCAGCTGGCGCTGTCGAAGCCGGCCCGGTTCGAGCCCGGCACCGACTGGAGCTACGCCAACACCAACTACGTGCTGGCCCGGCTACTCATCGAGAAGGTCACCGGCCGCTCGTACGCCGCGCAGCTGCAGCGGTTGATCGTCGGACCGCTCGGCCTCACGGGCACGGTGGCACCGGACACCGCCGAAATCGCCGATCCGCACGCGCACGCCTACTACCGTCACGAGGAGCAGACGATCGACGTCACCCGCCACGACCCCTCCTGGATCTCCAGCGGCGGCGACATGATCTCCACCACCGCGGACCTGCAGACCTTCCTCACTGCGCTCGTCGGCGGCAGGCTCCCGCCCGCCGGGCTGCTGACCGAGATGTGTACGCCACGCCCGACCGGCATCCCCGGCATGGGTTACGGCCTCGGTGTGTTCGTCCAAGACCTGCCCGACGGCGGCACCGTCATCACCCACAACGGCGGCACCGCCGGCCACGCGGCCCTGATGTTCAGCACGCCCGACGCCCGCACCTGCCTCACCGCCGGACTGAACTACGTCGACGACGCCGCCATGACCCTCGCCGTACCGTTCCAACAGGCCATCCAGCGCCTCGTCGGCGAGGTCTTCACCGACACCGCCCACCACGCCTGATGGGGCCGCCGCCCCGGGGGGCCTCGGCACGGCTGCTTTCGAAGCCGACCGCGCCCCCAAGGCTTGACCGTGTCGACCGCGCTGGGACTGCTGACCGCCGCGGCCGCCGGCGGCGCCGTGGTTGCCAGCGGCGGTTACGGGCGCTGATGCGAAGGGCGGTGGTCTCCTGGTTGCGCTCGCCCGGGATCCGACCGGCGTAACGCCACCCGCCCTATCCGGAACCCGACCGACGGTGTTGGCGCAGGACGGCTGGGGGTGTGTCCACCAACGTTCACCGGGTTGAGCTCGGCCAACCGATCGTGTCGAGGAACTCCTCTACGGCGAGTACAACCTGACTGAGCACTGCGATCGACTCGGTGAGCGGGCCGGGTACGTACATTCCGTGATCGGCGCCTTCCACCTCCAGCACGTGGGGTGACAGCCGGCGGGCCAGGCCACTGTCCCAAACTTTGTCGGCAGTGCCACCCACGAGCAGGAACGGCGCGGTCGCACGGCCCAACGCATCAGCTACCCACGGCAGGGTGAGCAAGGGCGTGAGCCATACGGCGGGCAAGTTTCTTTCGGCGGCAATCGCTGCCGCGTTCGTGCCGAGCGACTTGCCGATCAACAGTGGGCGACCGCCAATGGCGTCGACCAACGGATCGATCTCACCGCGGACCCAGCTCTCGATCTCCGGCTGATCAGGCTTCGGAAACGCCTGGGACCACGAGTGTCGATGTACCGTCGCGCCCCGTTGTTCCGCCACATCGCCGGCGTACATCAGCAGGGGAGCGCCCGGTCCGAACATACCGCCGGGAATCACGACAGCGTCAGTCATGCGACGACCCTACCTAACTTGATCTTGATCCTGTTTGGCTTGGGCGTGGTTCACAGGTCGTCTTCGGTTCCGTTTCGCCTTGCCTGACGGGGACCGTACAAACAACGGCGGATCGACCGATCAAGGGAGAGACGCCAGGTGCCGACCGTACTCACCTCGGGTCAGGAGCCGGCGCGCCGTGGCCGAAGTGGGCGCGGGTGGTGCAGATGCCCGACGAACTGGCCGGCCACGGGCTGCGTCCGCCGTTGCTGGCCGTGGACGCCGGCGACAACAGCCGGTTCCGCAGCGCCCTGGACAACGCGGGGTCGGCTACCCCGTCGAACCGTTACAGCGCAACAAACGCCACACGACCTAACAAGGCACTGCTGGATGCCGGCGTCACCTCGGCAGAAGCTTGACGGCATCCCGTAGGGCGATACGACCAGGGCGTTCGACTGTTGCCCACACGCCGAGCGTCATGTCGTTGTGCTCCGCGACAGTCCTCAGGAGTTGTCCGTGTGCCGGTAGGGCCTCTTGGGCAAGGTCGACCATAACGCATCGCGTAAGCCGTTGGCGGGGTCGCAACACGACCTCGGATCCGATACGGATGGCTCGGCCGAGCCAACCGTCTTCAACGAAATCGCTCCCCGATACGTCGACGAGGAGGTTGGCCCGGAATCGCACCGGGTCAACCGGTGCCCCGAGGAGATCATGGAGTCTTCGCAGGGCTGCCGTGCTGATCAGGCTTACGGGCCCCTCGTCATGGTGCATGATCTCCGCCTCGCGCTCGATGGTGACGCGACGAGCGAGCACATCGCTGACCGCCTCGTGGCCGGCCGGCTCATCAGCACCGAATCGGCGCCCATCAGGCAACTCGACGACCGGCACCGGGTCACCAAAGTGCCCGCGGAGCATGAACAGACCCGGCATCCGGCGAAAGCGACGGGTGTTCTTCCCGCTGCCCAGCTTCCCGTCTGCGTCCCGCACCGCCCACAACCGGTCACCAACCAATCCGCGCTGCTCGACCTCCACGGTCGTCAACTGCTCGCCGAGCAGTGATTTGATTGGATACCTGCGGATCTCCGCTACCTGCATCGGCCTTACTCTAGATCACCACACCAGGCATGATCATCTGGCCTGACATGTCACGGACGTCCTGAGCCCGGCAACCGGGGCAGCCGGGATTGCGTAGTTCTCCGGCTCACGACGTTGCATTCCGCGACGCGATTGCCGGGAATTTCGCTGCGGAGGTCGGGTGAAGCGCAGCACGTTCGAAGAGGGATCGAAGAAGCCGCAGTCGCGGACGCCAAAGGGCTGATTGATCGGTTCTTGCACCACGTCCGCGCCCGCAGCTTCGATGTGCTCGAAGATGGCGTCGCAGTTGACGGTCACGAAGACGATACGGCCCAGCAGGCCGTCCTTGTTCCACCTCACCCGGTGACGCTGATGGCGTCTGCGATGCTGTGGGCGTGCAGTACGTGTCCAGAGTGCCGCGACCGCCGCTGGACGGGCTGATCGACGACCTCTACTACCTGGAGGGTGCGTCTCCGTACGCCCGGCTGACGCTGCCGCCGATGCCGTCGGCGTTGCTCATCGTCAACCTCGGGGCGCCGTTCCGCATCCGCGCCGGCACCGACATCGAGGCGGCCGAGTACGCCGACGGCTGCGTGGTCACCATGCCCACCCGCGCGTTGGAGTTCGGCTACCCGCTCTGGACCCGGTCCGTCGGGGTGCACGTCAAGCCGTGGGGGCTGGCGCCGTTCCTGCCGATGCCTGCGGCCGAGCTGTGTGACCGGCCAGTGACGGTAGAGCAGGTTTGGGGCCGGCCCGCCGTTGCTGAGCTGCGAGACCGGCTGGCCACGGCGGACGGGCCGCACGAGATGCTGACGCTGCTCGAGGAGGAGCTGACACGACGGCTGTGCGAGACCGCCGGCCTGGGGCTGGTGCGCCATACGAGCAGCGTCATCGCGGCGACCAGCGGGGCGGTGGCGATCGGCGACCTGAGGGTGGCAGCCGGTGTCAGCAGCACTCATCTGGCACAGCGGTTCAAGGAGCTCATCGGCGTCACGCCGAAGCGGCTGGCCCGCACCTACCGCTTCGCCGCCACCGTGTTCTCGATCGACCCCGCCGGACCGGTCGACTGGGGCGATCTCGCCGGTCGCGCAGGCTACTTCGACCAGGCCCACTTCGGCCACGAGTTCCGGGCGTTCACCGGGCTCACGCCGACCCGGTACGTCGAAGTGCGGCGGCGGTTCCTGCGCGAGCATCCCGGCCACGTGCTGGACAGCTGGCCGCTGCCGGCCGATTGATTTCTTACAAGAGCGACAGCTCACGACACGCCAAGATGGGGGCATCCCGAAGCAGAGGAGCGCCACATGGGCGAAGTAGTCATGTACAGCTCGGTGTCGGTGGACGGCTTCGTCGCGGACGACAATGACCAGCCCGGGCCGCTGTTCGACTGGTTGGCCAGCGGTGACGTGCCGTTGGACTCCAGCGGCGAGCTGAATGTGTCGCAGACGTCCTATGACTACACCCGGCCGTACTGGGACCAGATCGGGGCGACAATCGTCGGCCGCCACGTCTTCGACCTGACGGACGGCTGGGACGGGAAGCCTCCGGGCGGCGTCGACCACGTGGTCGTCGTAACCCACCGGGGCAGGCCCGAGGGCTGGTATCCCGAGGCGCCGTTCCACTTCGTCGACGGCGTCGAGGCAGCCGTGGCCAAGGCTCAGGAGCTTGCCGGTGACCGCATCGTCGAGGTCGCCGCTGGCGACGTCGGTGGCCAGGTGCTTGCCGCGGGCCTGGTCGACGAGGTGCGCATGGACGTCGTACCCGTCGTGTTCGGGTCCGGCAAGCGCTACTTCGGGTCGGTCGACGCGCAGCACCTGTTGGAGGATCCTGACGTGGTGCTTCAGGGCAACCGGGTGCTTCACCTGCGCTACCGGGTGCGCCGTTGACCGTACGCGAAGAATTCCACTCGAACGGGGACACAAGAAACGGCCTCCGGCTGCTTTGCGCATCGCTGTCCCTGGTCGGGCAGCCGACGCCGATCCGCTCCGGCACCTGACCTGCTACGCGCTCAGGTTGTCGGCCGGGTGGTGCATGATCGGCGCTTCGACCATGGGAGGGGGACGGGGGCACGATGCCGATCACCAATCAGCAGGTGACGGGGTACGCCTTTCTGCGAGAGCTGTACGCGGACGGGTACTTTCCGGATCACGTCGTCGACAAGGGCCGCGCGATCCTACTGCGGTTGTGCGAGCGCATAGAGGCCGAGCGTCCGAAGGATCTGGCAGCCCTGTACGCGCTCACAGACCCGGCGACGGAGGAGTTCAACCTGTTGGAGGCGGAGTTCGAGGCGGCCGGCAGCGAGATCGAGACTGTTGCGCGTGAAGCGATAGGAGAGGACTTCTGGTTCATCGCGACGAGCTACGGGTTCGCGGCCGCAGATCCCGAACGGCTGATCGCCAATCGGGACTGGTGAGCGGCCGTTGCCGAGAAACGACGCGACAGCAACTCGAATCGGGAGCGTCAGGATGAAGGTGAGGGGAGTGCTGGTCGACCGCCGCCGCGACGAGATGGGCCGCGGACCGCGGTGTTGGACGGGGCGATGCTGAAGGAGCCCTTGGCGTACTTCCACTCATTGTCTACTTCGTAGGAAGGGCAGCATCCGGTTCGCCTCGTCGTCGACGGCTTTCTGTTCGGCGGTGGTGAGCGGGTGGAATGGCGCGAGTCGTATGTCGTCTCCGGTGAAGGACCAGGTGCCACGGACGAAGCCGTCTATC
Organism: Micromonospora sp. URMC 106; assembly: GCF_051386395.1. NCBI lineage: Bacteria > Bacillati > Actinomycetota > Actinomycetes > Micromonosporales > Micromonosporaceae > Micromonospora > Micromonospora sp. URMC 106. The sequence continues at coordinate 18,046 of NZ_JBPQTP010000006.1, read as the reverse complement.
AGGATGGTGGGGCGGACCAGGGCCTGGCCGGGCATGACCCGCTTGCGGTCTTCGTCGCTGATGATGCGGGTGCGGTCGGCGTGGCCCAGCAGGATGTTGTCGTACGCGGGCAGCAGTCGCACGGGCGCCGGGATGTGCGGGTCGGGCAGGTGCGCGTCGGGCAGGTCGAGCAGGGTCTGACCGTCGGGTCCGGTGTAGCGGCGTAGTTCGATGCCCATGTCCGCGACGCCCTGCTTCATCCGCCTCAGCCCGCTCCAGGCCTGGAAGTCGGCCACCGTGGCCGGTCCGAAGGCGGCGAGGTAGCGGCGGAACAACTCGTAGATCGGCGTGGAATCGACAGTATCGACAGGAATGGCGGTGACGGTGATGGCGGATCGGTTGCCCCAGCTGCCCCAGGAGGCGGTGGCGGGATCGTGGACGAGCGGAGTGCGTAGTTCGAACTCGCCAGCGAGGATCCGGCCGTCGCGGCCGGGGTGGCGTGCGGTGAGGCGCCCGGCGAGTTCTTTGCGCGCCAGTGGTCCGGCGTCCAGCAGCGCGCGTCCGTCGGCGATCAGCGTCTCGGTGGGCAGCCCGTTGCTGTTGCGGCGGAAGTACGCCGAGTTCGCGGTACGGTCGAGGACGGGTTGCAGCAGGGGCCGCAGCCGACGGAAGTCGTCGGCTGCGGCGATGTGCTGAGTGCTACGCAGGAGACCGGAGCGCACGACCTGCCGGTCGACCAGCAGGGTGGTCAGATCGGCGTGGGTGAACCCGTGGATCCGGCTCCACAGGCCGAGGTAGGGCCAGTTCGGCTCCTGTGCCTGCAGGGCGACCAGACGCCGGATCACGTCGAGCGGCGCCTGGCCGGTGCGCTCCAGCAGGAATTGGCGCTGCAACAGTGCCCGGTTGAGGGCGCGACGCGACAGCAGCGTCATGTCAACCGCACCGAAACGTTGCCGCGGTAGTCGCCTCGCAACAGCGACAGGAAGGCATCGGGCACGGCGTCGATGCCGGCCTCGACGACCGTCTGCGGGAAGACGAACGTGTTCTGGTCGAGCCAGGTTCTGAAGTGAGAGTGCCATGCGGCGATCTGGTCGGGCGTGTGGTGGCAGGAGAACGGCAGCAGCTCGATCCGCTTTGCTGCTGCGGCAGCGCGGTCGGGTTCGGGGAAGCGCTGCGCTGCTGCACCCAGTTGGGTGGACAGCGATCCGCACGACGCGAACCGCGCTCCCGGCACGGCGACCGCGAGTGCAGCCTCGTAGAGCGTGCCACCGACGGTGTCGAAGAACACCGTGATGCCCTCAGGTGCTAGTTCGGTCAGCGCCGCGACCGGGTCCTGGTGATAGTCGAACGCGGCGTCGAAACCGAGCTCACCGACCAGGTAATCCACCTTGGCTTGGCTGCCCGCGCTGCCGATCACCTTCGATGCGCCCATATTGCGGGCAATTTGCCCGGCGAGCGAGCCGACGCCGCCGGCCGCACCGGAGACGAACACGACATCACCGGGGCCGACCTTGGCCACGTCCGCCATACCGTAGTACGCGGTCGGCCCTTGGCCGAGATGGTAGGTGGGATCCGGGTACGCGTCACGGTCCAGCTTGACGTACGAGGTGGCCGGCCCGGCGGAATGGGTACTCCAACCGCTCATCGACTGGACGAGGTCGCCCTCGTGCAGGTCCGGGTCGGCCGACCGCAGTACCGTGCCGATAGCCATCACGCCGATGCGCTGGTTCGGCTGCCAGGCGGGGACCGGCAGGTGGCAGTCGGAGCGCATGAGTTCGAGGTATGTGGCAGCAAGCCCCAGGTGATCGGTGCGGACGAGGACCTCGCCGTCGATCTCGGCCTCGACAACGGTGAAGTGCTCACGGCTGGGTACGCCGGCGATCTGGGTGGTCAACTGAATCTCGCGAGTGATCATGTCGATGACGCTAGATCGACTTCCGGTCACTTTCTGACCGGAAGTGGTGCGAAGATCAAGACATGGCCAACACCAGTTCCCGAACGCTCCGGTTGCTGTCGTTGCTGCAGACCCACCGCCACTGGTCCGGCACCGATCTGGCCGACCGCCTCGGGGTGTCGGAGCGCACCCTACGCCGCGATGTCGACCGGCTGCGGGAAATCGGCTACCCGGTCCACGCCTCCCGAGGTACGGACGGCGGTTACCAGTTGGCACCCGGTGCGGTCCTGCCGCCGCTACTGCTTGACGACGAGGAAGGCGTCGCGCTGGCGGTCGGCATGGGCGACGCCACCCAGAGCGGGATCGCCGGGATCGAAGATGCCGCGGTGCGCGCGCTCACCAAAGTGGTGCAGGTACTCCCGCCGAGGCTGCGTGCCCGGGTCAACGCGTTACGCGCGATGACCATCTCACCCGCGGCTGCGGGGCCGGTCGTGCCCGCTGAGGTGCTGACGGTGATCGCTCAAGCGTGCCGGGATGAGGAGCGGCTGCGATTCCGCTACACCGCCCGCGGCGGCGCCGACACCGACCGGGAAGTCGAACCGCACCGCCTGGTGCCACTCGGCGGGCGCTGGTACTTGGTCGCCTACGACCTGACCCGACACGACTGGCGCAGCTTCCGCCTCGACCGACTGACCGACCCGCGTAGCGCCGGAACGAGGTTCCGCCCACGACCCCTTCCCGCCGACGACGCCGCCCAGTTCGTGCGCAGCTCCACCGGAGGTCACCCAGGACACGTCGTACAGGCCCTGGTCCACGCATCCGCCGAACACGTCCGCCGGGTCGTCGGTCAATGGGGCACGATCGAGGCCATCGATGGTGAACGCTGCCGCCTCACCATGGTGTCCACCACCCTCGACTGGCCCACCCAGGCGCTGGGCATCATCGGCGCGGAATTCGAGGTGCTCGGCCCACCGGAGTTCGTCGACCACCTCCGAGAGTGGGGAAGCCGGTTCCTCCTGGCCACACAAGACCAGCGGCCCCAACCCACTTCCCCCGGACAGCGCACCAACCCGGTGCCGTAACCGGCCGAAGGAAGCGACAGGAGCTTGCGGCGAACCGCGTGACATCGACCGACCACTCCTGACTGTTCGAGCGTTGGAGTCGGCATGGCATCTCTGTTAATCGGCGAGCAGGGGCCGTCATCGACGCGCGGAGACAGGGTGTACGGAACGTCGCTGGCTCCGCCGACGGTGGTAGGCGATGGTCACGACGAGCAGGAGTGGCCCCCACAACAGCAACGGAGCATATGCGGCGTACGCGATCCACGCGTCGGGCCTTTGATCTGGCGGTAGGCACGCGGGGTTGTGTGGCGGAGGCTCTCGGAGCTTGAGGACTGGATTGAGGACGAACGCGTACGCGTAAATGAGGAAGATGAATGTAGTTCCGGCACCGGCCAGTGTTGTTGCGATCCGCCGCGGGACGGCCCGCCCGCCGACCACGGGAATCCACGTCGGGAATCTTTCGCCCCATTCACTCACCAGGCCGATAGTCAAGCAGGAAGCCGCGAATGAGACCACCGAAAGTAAGCTTACGTAGAATTTCTCCCAGGGTGGCCCATTGAAGCATGCTTCGTTCCCGAAGGCCACCGCATGCAACCGCCAAAGCGACGAAGGCAGCACACACGCAGGGGTCACGTAGGCAGCAAGTCGGATAGCCCAGTGCGGCTTGGGGCTGACGGTCACCAGAGCTCCACCTGTCGAATTCGCAACGCACATCCCTAATTCCCTAGCAGCGCGCCGGATGCCATGCTGGCCCGCTTTCGGCCATCACCCAGCCCGCCCATGCCGACCAGTTCGGCTTGCGGCGACCAGCGTACGACGCTTCGCTGCACCCCAACATCTGCCGTTCGGCAGATGTCAGCCTGTAATTCGCCTATGGATGGCAGTTGGATTCGTCGTCAAAGCCATCCGTACGATGATGCGGGCACAGCAGGGTTCGACATTCGACGTGGATCCGATCTCATGTGCCGTCGACGGTCCACCTTCGAGACGCTCGTGGCAGGTCTTCCACGCCCATACGCCTTCCGGTCAGGTACGGCGCCCGTCCGCAGTTTGACAGGATGCCGTCGATGACCCCGCGACGATCCCGCCGCCCCCCGACTGGTACTCAGACACGGGCAGCAGTACGCGAGCACCGCGCCCGCGTCGTCGGTCACCTCATCGGAAGGAGGCGAGTCTGAGCGGTCGGCGCATGGATCCCGGCATCCGGTTACGAGACATCCGTTGGCGCGGTAGCGCAGACATCGGCAGCGCTATCTAGAGTGGGAACGTGAGTCCACGCGATGTCACCGGAGCGCTCATTGCCTTATCCGGGCTTTTTGCCGCTGTATTCCTGGCTGGGGTGATCGGTGTGGATAGCAGTGTCCCGGCCGGGGTGGGCGCGGGCGCGGCGCTCGGGGTGGTCGTAAGTTGGCCACGCGCACGAGGCGGGGTGGCCTGGCCCGCAGCCGCAGTTGCGGCGACATCGTTGTCCGCGACCAGTCACACGCTGCTATCCGGGCGTGGCTTCTCCGAGGCCGGTAGGCTGATCGGGCTTATCGAGGTTGCCAGTCTACTGCTGTTGTTGGCGCTGGTCGTACGTTGGTCCCGACCGGTAACAGTGCTCCTGACCGGCGGTGCGGCTGCGGCGGCCGCGACCTTCTGGATCCTTCGATTCCTGCCATCGTACGAGCCGCTTGCGATCATCGGAGGATGCGCGTCGATGGCGGTTGCGCCGGCGTTCGCAATCGTGGTGGGGGGCCTCCCGCGGGTCGCGGCGGAGAAGTTGAACCGATCGGTGCGAACGGCGCGGCAAGCGCAACGCCTTGAGATCGCGCACGATCTGCATGACTATGTCGCACACGACGTAAGCGGGATAGTTGCACAAGCCCAGGCTGTGAGGTTTGTGCACGGCCAGGACGCCGAGCGTCTGGCCGATGCGCTGGAGCGAATCGAGAGGACCGGTTTGCAAGCGCTCTCCGCGATGGACGAGATGGTCGCGTTGCTGGCTGAAGATGCCGACGGCAGGCAAATTCCCCGGCTCGCGCGCCTGGTAGAGCTGCCGGACGTTATTGATCGGTTCAGGAGCGAACGGCTCCCGTCATGCCAGGTCGAGTTGTCCCAAGATGATCGAGTTCTCGACCCGACCGTGATCCCTCGGCAGGTGCAGGCAACAGCTCATCGTGTCGTTGTCGAAGCCCTTACCAACGTCCGACGACACGCTCCAGCCGCATCATGGGTCGCAGTGGATATTCATATTTGCGACACCGAAGACCGGCTGGTTGCCAGGGTGGCCAATGATCTCCGGGGTGCCCCGCCGCCGTCACGGCTGAGAGCTTCTGGGGGAAGCGGGCTGATCGGACTGCGGGAAAGGGTGCAGGCCCTTGGTGGCGGCCTAACAGCCGGACCGCACCGTGACGCCGAATGGGTGGTGGAGGCCCGAATTCCCATACACCGGACCCCTTCCCTCTGACCGTGGGCTTATGAGGCTCTTCGAAGTCAAGCAGGGCCGAGGTGTCCGCGGTGGCGTCGGGCGGTGGCGCGGTTCCCTCAAGGGCTGGCGGCATCCGGGACGATGCGGTCGCTACAGATCCTGAGTGGCTAGGGGAGTCGGATTTCAAGGGGCAGGCCGGTGCGGGCCAGGAAGCTGTCGAGCAGGTTGGGTCGGTACCGGATCCGCTTGAGTCGGTTGCGGACGCTTGCGAAGAGGTGGTCGACGCCGGCGACGGCGAGGTTGCCGAAGCCGCGTTTGCGGTGACCAGACGGCCTCGGTCGGGCTGGGGTCCGGGGCGTAGGCGGAATAGCCAGATCACGGTCAGCCTGTCTCGGGCGGCGATCAACGCGCGCATCGCCGCGCTGAAGTGGGTGTTCAGGTTGTCCCATACGGGCACGATCGGTCGCCGAGCTGCTGATGCGCGGCGTCGAGCAGATTGATGTAGTCGCGTTCGCCGAAGCTGCGTCGTTCGTTCTCGCGGCTGCGTGTAGATTGTCACGACAGTATGTAGTGGGAGGCTCTGTGAAGCAATCTACCCGTGTCGTGGTAGCGGATGACCAGCAGGACGTGCGGAACGGATTCAGGCTGGTACTAGATGCCCAGCCCGACATGGTGGTGGTTGGCGAGGCGGCTGACGGAGTTGCAACACTCGAAGTCGTCCGACACCTTCGCCCGGACGCTTTACTGGTCGACATAAGAATGCCGCGCCTGGACGGGCTCGAGGTGACACGGCGGCTGATGGCTGCCGACTCGGCCCTCGACATAAAGGTGATCGTGGTCACGACCTTCAACTCCGACGAGTATGTCATGCGAGCCCTCGCTCATGGAGCCGCTGGGTTCCTGCTCAAGCGGTCTGGACCAACACTCCTTGTCGAGTCAGTGCGGGCGGCGGTATCGGGTGACATGCTTATCAGTCCAGAGGTTACTGTGCGGCTCCTGCAGAAACTTGGCGCCTCGTCCTCGCCGTCAGAGCAGAAAAGGCCCCTCACAGAGCGGGAGATTGAGGTTGCCCGGTTGATAGCACAGGGCAAGACAAACGCCCAAATTGGGGAACAGCTCCACGTCTCCGCAGGCACCATCAAGACCCACGCCGCGAATATCCAGGCAAAGTTGCACGTGCATAATCGGGTTGGGATAGCGGCTTGGGCTTGGCAGACTGGCGTGGCCCGGCCCAGTCTCTAGAGTTGGCTGTGCGGCAACGGCTTGAGGCGTTCGCCGTGGGTGTGTTCACTTCTGTGGTTCGGTCTGGTCAGCGGGCGATGGGGGAGACGTATCTGCTGGCGGCATCCCCCGCCACCACGCCGACCGGCCGCCATGACGTCACCCCACTGCTGCTGCCCTTGGCCGAGGCGATCGCACGAATCGAGGGCATCCGCGGCCGGCCGGGGCGACGACCCGCGGCTGGGTGGCAATCACGGAGTGGGAACGACGGCATCCGCCGGCAGGCGGGTCTCGAACATGGAGCGATCAACGGGCCTTGTACCGCCAGTGCATCGCCCTGCTTCGTGGGCACGAGACGGTCGCCGACCCCGAGAGCGCGGCGTCCGAGCATGCCGATCCGCGAGTCGAGGAATGGGCGGCGCTCCTGCACACCTTCGTCGATGGACTCGCCTCCCAGCTCACCAACACCCCCGGGCAGATGCCCCCTGACAGCGCCCGGCGTCTGCGTCGCTCCCTGCTGCAATCCGTGCCCGCTCGGTGAAGGAGCCACCGACACAGGAGCAAGCTGTCGGGGCGCGCATGCTGAGAAGGGTTAGCTACATAAAGACGCGGCATGTCGCACATCGGAGGCAGCTATGTTCGGTGAACACGCCCGCCCAACGGCCATGCCGTTACCGATCAGCATCGTCAACGCCTGCCTCCGCGACGGCGGGGGCGGCAGCCCCACCGCCGTCATCAACGACTCCGCCCTGACCACACTGACCGACGCCGAACGTAGCCGGGTGCCAGTGCGTTACGGCACCTCGCATGCCGTCTTCGTGACCCCACGGGATCCGCGTGGCGCACCCACCACACCGCCGCATCACCAAGGCCACGCCGCGGCCGAGGGATCCACGGTCGATTTGCGCTTCTTCACCGCCGAAGGGGAGCTGCCCGCCTGCGGCCACGGCACGATCGCTGCTACGGCCTTCCTCGCCCAGCAGCGCGAGGGCGCCGAGCATGAGTTCACGCTGTGCGTTTCGGGTCGCACCTTCACCGGCCGCGCTGTCCGCGAAGGCCACCAAATCCACGCCGCCTTCGACCCCGGTCCCAGCACCCTGCGCGAGCCCGCCTCAGCCGAGATCGATCTCGTGGTCGCAGCCCTCGGCGTTAGGCCCGACCTGCTCGCTCCCGGCGCCTGCGTCGCCTCACTGGGCCGGCCTCGGATGCTGGTCCCGGTCGCCACGCCGGAGGCCGTCGCAGCCCTCACCCCCGATCTCGACCAACTCCGCGCGGCCTGCGACCAGTTCGGGCTACTCGGCTGCTACGTCCACTCCACCCTGACGAGCGCGGGCCGCATCATGGCACGCATGTTCGCCCCCTCGATCGGTGTCCCCGAGGACATCGCCAACGCCAACAGCACCGCCTGCCTCGCCGCCCACCTGGCCGACCGCGGCGTCACCGACCTCAGCGTCGACATGGGCGACGCCCTCGGCAGTCCTGCCACCATCACCGCCTCCATCCGACAGAGCCCGACCGGCCCGAAAATTCTGGTAGGCGGCGTTGCAACCATCACCGGCACCGGCACCCTCTCTGACCCGGCTGGCGTCTAGCAACCCCCGCCGGGCGCATTGATCAACACAAGCGCTCTTGGCGTTGACCTACTGTGTCAGCGATGGACCCGGCGGCGGCGGCGCCGCAGCGATGGTCCGCCAGCCCGGCGGCCGTTGAACTACGACGCCCTCCGGGCTGTTCCGCGCCGGGTTGACGATGCCCTCGGCACGAACTGGACGATGGACGATCTCTGGCCCACCTGCGCCCGCAGGATGCTCCGCGGCCGCAACCTCTTGCTCCGGGACATCCAGACCAACCTCGGCCACGCCCACCTCTCGACCACGCACCTCTACCCCGAAAAGGAGCCCGAGGAAGTCATCCGCCGGGTGCACCAGCACCTGTTGAACCTCAAGCAGACCGAGCAAATCGCCATCAATCCCGTCGCGGCCCGGCCCGCGGCTACGACGCCGCGGACCTGGCCCTGCTCTTCGGCAGAGAGGTACCGCGATGGCCAACACGACCATGCGCCCGCCCAGCTCTCGCAGGTGAAGCCTTCCCGGCCTTCATCGGAACCCAGCAACGAGTCCGGCTCGCCGCCGCGTCGTGCCGGTCGACAGCCTGTCCAGCCGCGAGGTACTTCACAAGCTGTCCCAGCTACGCACCTGGGCCGATCTGCCCGGAGCTGAGGTACGCGCGCGACTGCGCGCTGCCGAACGCATGCTGAAGTGGCTGATGCAGCGGCCCGGCGACGGGTGGTAGGAGCGATGGAGTCCTGCGAAGCCGTCCCGGGGCCGCTGAGCTGGGTCGCCAGCGCCGCCGCGGCCGAAGGGCGATCAGAGAAGAACTACCGCAACGGGGCCACCAGCGGCCTGGCTGGCCTCCTGCTTTTGAAGCGCCGCAGAACACGTCTGACACGGTCGGTGTCGTCGGCGTGGTCGGTGTCAGAGCGGTGTCAGCCATGTGTCTGGTCGGTCGGCGACTGTGAACACACAACCTCCGAACCCGGATAGAGCAAGGGGAATTGGTCATGCCTACTTTCGCCACGCCAGAGCCGGTCACGGCCTCAGTCACCACCCCAGGGGCCCGGGCACGGGTCGCCGCGAGCGAGCGGTCGGAAACGGCGGTGCTGATCGAGTCCGTCAACAGTGCGAGCAAGCCGGATGCGAAGGCGGCCGAGAACACCGAGGTCGACTGGCGGCGCACTGTCGATCAGAACGCCAAGTCGGGAAACAAGGACTTGTCGCCATCGCCATCGAGTTACCGGTCGGCCCCCGGGTGGTGCTGAACACCGCACGGACCGATGTGGACGCCGGCCGCCTGCTTGGCGACTGCGAGCCATACGTTGCATCAGGGCAGGTCCAGCTCTACCGCGTCGCCGGGCTGAAGGCCGAGTTCGCGGCCGGTTCGGTCCAGGCCGGCCACATCGCCGGGATCGCCACCGTCGAGGGCAGCGCGGCCGCGGTGCGGATCGGTGAGGTAACGGGTGTGGTTCGCTGCCAGGGCTCGATCGGGGCGGTCTGGATCGGCCACGCCCTGTTCGACATCGTCTCGGCGGCGTCAGCGGAAGTCTCGACATCGACTGCCGAAGGTGGCATCACGCCAAGGCAGGCGACTGCCCGATTCGGATCGGCCGTAGAACCGCGGCCAGGCGGAACTGACGAACGCCTACGGGCGGCACCGAGATCGGTGCCAGCGAAGGCGCCGCCACCGTGGTCGACGCCAGGAGCACCTTGGGCACGGTGCACATTTTACCGCCCACAGAAGACAGGCTCGGCGAGCTCGCCGACAAGGTCACCGCCCAGGCCCGCACCCGCCTCGACGATGTCTTCATCCACCATGTGGCGGCCGGAGCCCTCAGTCTTCGAATATTCAGAAAGGACTAATGCGTGATGGGCACGACAAGCAGAACCCCCGAGCATGGGCATGTTGGGCGCCGAACCGTGTTGAAGGGCGTGGTGGGTGCCGGCGCGCTCATTGGCCTCACCGGCGTCGTCGGTCAGGGCACCGCCGCCGCAAGCGTCTCCGGGAGCGATGATGGTGACGGTGGTGAGCGCGGTGTCGCGCGTGGTTGGGGGAAGGTAGCCGACGCGTTCCGTGCGAACTTCGAGGGCCCCGGCGAGGTCGGTGCGGCGTGCAGCGTCTACGTGGGCGGCCGCCTCGTGGTCAACCTGTGGGGCGGTCTCGCGGATCGTGAGGCGAACCGACGGTGGCGCAGAAACACCATCATGCAGGTCGCGTCCACGACGAAGGGCGCTACCGCGATCTGTGCCCACATGCTGGTTCAGCGCGGCTTGCTGGATCTGGACGCACCGGTGGTGCGGTACTGGCCGGAGTTCGGCGCCCACGGCAAGGACCAGATCCGGGTGCGCTGGCTGCTGTCACACCAGGCCGGACTGCCGATCGTTGACGGACCACTGACCTTCGAGCAGGCATGCGCCTGGGACCCGGTCATCCGGGCATTGGAGGCGCAGCCGCCGCTGTGGGAGCCGGGCACCCAGCACATCTACCACGCCAACACCTACGGATACCTGGTCGGCGAGGTCGTGCGTCGGATCACCGGCAAGTCACTTGGCACCTTCTTCGCCGAAGAGGTGGCTCGCCCGCTCGGCTTGAGCGCCTGGATCGGGATGCCCGCTAAACACGAGTCACGGGTGGCGAAGATCCACAACGCAGCTCCGTTCAGCATGGAGGAACTGCTCACCGGGATGATCAGGGTGACCGGGCTCGACGCGGAGACGGTAACCGCCTGGGTCACCGCCCTGTACAGTCCGGGCTCCGTCGCAATCCGTGCCGGCGAACTCGGCGGTGCCTTCACCACGTCCGACTACTTCACCACGCGTGCCTGGCGTGCTTCCGAGCACCCCGCCGCGAACATGGTCGCCGACGCACACTCGATCGCCCGGATGTACGCCGCCACGGTCAGCGACGTCAATGGTGTACGACTGCTCAACCCGTCGACCGTCGCAAGAGCGACGGAAATCCACACCGACAAGACATCGATGTACGGGCTGCCGCCAGGGCTGGATATTCCCGCTGACCGCTCCTTCAACATGTCACTTGGGTTCTGGCGAGCCTGCCCGCCCTACCCGATGGTCAGCCCGGCGTCGTTTGGCCACCCGGGCTCCGGCGGCTCGGTCGGCTTCGCCGACCCCGACGCCGGCGTCGGCTTCGGCTACGCCACCAACCTCTGGAACTTCCGACCCGACGACCCGCGGGCGACGAACCTGGCCAACGCCGTCCGAACCTGCCTCGGATGACGCTCGAACGACACACTACTGCCTGACCGTGTTGCACCCGCGCGGGCCGAGGTCCGTCGTCACCTCGACGAACCCGCGTCCGCGCGGGTCAGCGCGTCCTTGCGCCATACCAGCACCCACTCGGTGGCCGGCGCGTCATGGACTGGCACGAAGACGACTCCGGGGGCGAGTAGCACCGCAGTATGTGCATGCTCAGCGGTATCAGACTCTCCGCGGGCGGCGACCCGCGAGAGCACCTCGTGGAAGCCGACGACCAGCGGACCCCGCGGAATGCGCCCCTGGGGTGCGCTTGGGCGGCACCGCCTGAATCCGGTACTCGGGCACCGGTGGGCGAGGCCGATGAAGACCCGATCGGGCGAAGTTTTCCAGCGTCACCGACAACCGGTCGGCCAGCTCATGCCCCGTCCACACGGCCAGCACTCTGCTCCCGGTCAGCATTGCCGACCCCCCGGATCAGATCTGGTTGCCGCACCGGCCGCCACAGCACCGCCGGATCGACGTTCCCGGGGCCCTCGGCCTCGTCCGGGCGCGGACCGGTCAGTCCCTGGATGACCTGGTACGGGAATCGACCCTGCTCGTGGCCGCTCGCCGAACGCGTGCCTGAAACGGCGCAGGGTCTCCTCCCGCGCCCGGGCCTCCTCCTGACCGGCACGTGAGTCGTGACAGGAAGCTTCGGGCCCAGCTCAGGTGTGGGGTGGGGCAGCCCAGGCGGGCTCGGACCCAACGCAGGCACGAACCTGAGTGATCAGGAGTTCCTTGACGCTCGGTGATCACCCGGAGGGCTCGTGCCTGCGGTGCCCCATGCCTTTCGGACCCCCCGTGGGACCACTTCGCCGCTCTGCTGCGGTGCGGACCGGATACGCGGAGAGCCGTCCGCTGGGTTGCCACCGGCGACAGGTTCCAGACCGGACCGTCTTTGAGTACATCGTGCTCGCGCTGGGTCCACGGCTCCGGCTATGCGTCGTGGACTTCCACCTCTACCTCGCCGCCACTCTCGTCAGGCTCCGCGTGCTCATCCGACGCTCGACGAGCCGCTACCGCTGGGACGGCCGCCCCACCACCCGATGCCTCAAGTGATCCAGCTGCCGGTCGGCCTCAGCCCCAGTCCTGCAGCTGCTGGAGCAGGTCGGCGTCGCCCTCGATCCGCAGCGAGCCAGCCGGGATGCGCATGTACATGAGCAGGGCCATCTCGCTTGCCGTGCCGTAGATGGCGGCGGTGGGCTTGCTCTCGGCGGCCTCCGCCGCGGTGAGGCGGGTGAAGCGGGAACCGGCGGCGTCCACTGTCTGGCGCCAGGAGCCGGCCTCGGCTGCGTGGTAGTCCATGGTGGCGGGCTCGCCCGGCCACGGGACTGTGCCGGTGCAGACGGTGGCGAGGAACTCCTCGATGGCGTCGACCGCCTCGGTCGTCGGCAGCTCCTGCGGCGTACCGGAGGCCAGCTGGGCGTCGTAGGTGTGGATCAGCGATTCCGGGACGCGGCGGCGGGCCACGGCGGCCACCGTATGCGGCGAGGCCAGCGGCTCCCACCAGGCCCAGCAGCCCCGGTCCGGGCCGGCCTCGCGCAGAGCAGTGAGCAGCTGGTCCGTCGAGTCGGCCAGCCAGGTTATGAGGGCCTCGCGCTCCCTGGGCGCCGCCAGGCCGTCCTTGCTCGGCCGCTCGTCGCCCGGCGCGGTGTTCAGCACGATGTAGGCCCAGAAGCGGTCGCCCTCACTGAGGTGGTTCGCCAGGTCGTACAGCGTCCAGCCCGGGCAGGACGGGACGTCGGCGTCGAGGCTGGGGGCCGCGGCGACAGCGGCGCGGAACGCGGCGGAACGCTCGTCAATCCTCCGCAGCAGGGTGGGGAAGTAGAGATGATCAGTCACGCGGACCTTGTATCACCCGGACCGGGACTCTCGCACTCGATTAAGACCGATCGGCAGATGGATCACTTGAGGCGCCGGGTGGTGGGGCGGCCGTCCCAGCGGTAGCGGCTCGTCGAGCGTCGGATGAGCATGCGGAGCGTGACGAGAGTCGCGGCGAGGTGGAGGTAGAACTCGATAACGGCGCCGTTCCTCTAGGTGCAGCGCCGGAGCTTGCCGTAGCCGTTCATCCACGAGTGCGTCCGTTCCACGGTCCACCGCTTACCGGCCTGGATCGGGGCGGGTACACCCTTGCGGGAGATTTCACCGGTGAAGCCCAACTCCCGGAGCAGAGTGCGGGACTTGTTGTTGTCGTAGCCCCGGTCGAGGTTGACGTTCACGTCCTCGGGCAAGGGTCCCACCTGTCCGATGGCCGCTTCGAGGGTCGGGCCGAGGAGAGGCGAGTCGTGGCGGTCGGCCCCTGCGGCGACCAGGCCAATCGGGACGCCGCACGCGTCGGAGGCGAGCGAGCGCTTCAGGCCCTGCTTCCTGCGGTCGACCGGGGACCGGCCTGCGCATTCGCCGCCGCACGGGGCCTTGGTAATGCAGCCGTCGACGGCTATCTCGGACAGCTCCAGGCCGATCATGCGGTCGTACGCCTGGAGCACGATGGCGTGGACGGCCTCGGAAATGCCTTGCGCGGCCCACTCTTTGAGCCGTCGGCGGATGGTGCGGTCGGAGCATCCGGGACTGGACAGGCGCTCGTAACCCGAGACCAGCGCGAGCACCACGTGTTCGATCACGGTCCGGTCGGGGATTCTGCGGCGGTGGCAGCCGAGCGGGTGCCCCGCGGCGAACTCCGGCCGTGTGGGTAGGAGTGCGGCGAACTGGTCCCAGAGGGGTTCGAGCAGACAAGATGGCAGCGCGGGCACGGCTGTCCTTCGTGATCACTGAGCGTAGACGCCTCCATGATCACCTGGACCCATGCCCATTCTGCCGCCCGGGCCAACTTCGCCGATACCTATTGCCGGTCGCTCTTATTCACGCCCGGCGCGGTGCAGAACCTGTTGGGCGACACCGACGTCACCACGCTGGCCGGCGGCACACAGACGATCACCGGCGGGCCGGTGGCCAGCCAGGAGGTGGTCTGGCCGCAGGGCGCTGAGAACGGCCTCGAACCGCGGACCTACGGGCAACTGCGGGATGCGGTCGACCAAGTTGGCGGGGAGATCGACTGGGACACCGTTCCCGGCGCGTTCGCCTGCGGCAAAGGCCATCCGAACGCTGCGGGGGCAGCGGGCCGCGCGACATGCACGGCCTTGACGCGTTATGGCCATGGTCCCGTCCGCCTCAAGCCCAGGCAGATGCCCGGCGGCCAGCGCGCAGCAGAGGCAGGTGACGCAACTGAGATCGCGTTACCGCAGTTCCGGGGGGGTCAGGTTGCCGACTTCAGTCACGTCCAGCGGCACGACGGTCGTCCGGGGCGGCCACGCGCGGTGGAGCCCGCACGACCTGCGTGGGGTGCGCAGGATGGCGTGGCGCGATGAGTCGCGCGGCGTTGACAGGTCAATGCTGTTGAGAAACCCGCAGGCACGGCACGGAAGGTATTGATATGCCGGCATTGATGATCGACTACATCACCTCCCTGGACGGGTACGGTGCGGCCGAGGGCTGGCCGGGCTTGTGGGGCCTGGGGGCCCGGAGTACTTCGCGTGGCTCGCCGAGGACGCCAAGAGTGAGTACACCCTGCTGATGGGGGCGAACACGTATCGCTTGTTCGCCGGCTTCGCTGAGTCCGGCCAGGAGGGGATCGAGGAGCTGGCGGCCACCCCGAAGGTCGTGTTCTCCCGCACCTTGGCTGCCCCGCTGAGCTGGGCCAACACGACGCTGGTCGATCAGGAAGCCGTGGAGGTGGTTCGGTCGATGAAGCAGGACGGTCGGTTTCCGCTGCGGACCATCGGCAGCCCCGGCCTGTGCCGGTCACTGCTGAAAGCAGGGCTGGTCGACCGGTACCGGGTGGTGGTGTTCCCCGTCGTCAACGGCGTAACCGGCAGGGACCGGATCTACGACGGATGGCCGGACGTGGCGCTGCAGATGGTCGACTCGCGCACCTTCGACGGCAGGCTCCAGCTCCTGGAGTTCGTTCCCACCGTCCTGGCCGGCCCTCCGGGGTCGTCGGGGACGGACTGACAACCGCACTGTCACGAATACACCAACACCGCTACGCCAACCTGGCCGCCGGCGACACCTGCACGAAGCCCTCCGCCGCCGCAAACGACCGCCTCGCCCGTCATGCTTTTCAGTACCGTCGAAACCTAACCCTTCGATTACGGCAGGCGCCTCGTGCCGGCCCCGGCCTGACATAGGAGAACAAAAATGTCTGTCAGACTCGACAACGTCGGCATCGCCGTCCGCGACCTAGAAGCCGCCATCGCCTTCTTCACCGACCTCGGTCTGACGGTGCTCGGACGCGCCCGGATCAGCGGCGAGTGGGCTGACACCGCCGTCGGTCTGGACGGCAACACCGCCGACATCGCCGTGCTCCAGACGCCCGATGGCAACGGTCGGATCGAGATGTTCCAGTACGTGCACCCGGACGCGATCGAGGCCGAGCCCGTCCAACCGAACACCATCGGCATGCACCGTGTCTGCTTTGCCGTGGACAACATCGACGCCGCCCTCGAGGTCGCCGCCAGGCACGGCTGTCACCCGCTCCGCGGCGTCGCCACGTACGAGGATGTCTACAAGCTCACCTATCTCCGCGGTCCCAGCGGCATTCTCGTGATGTTCGCCGAAGATCAGCGGAAGGCGGATTGACCGCGAGTCCCTGTGCCCGCACCCGTCGTCCGCCGGATGACGGCGCCCATCGTTCAGACGGTCCGGCCCCTGGGCCGGGGCAGAGTGTCCGTGACGTGCCGCGACGGAGCTGGACCCGGCGAGCTCATGCGGACAGCCCACTGGTGGTGGCGGCCGGCGCGAAGCCTGCGGCGCAGACGGCGGTCATGGTGTGGTCGGCGGTGAGGTCGACGACGACGTCGCCGGGTCGGGTGTCGGCGGCGACGAGCTGGTAGGCCAGCCGGGCGCCGATGGTGCGCCAGGGGTCGGCCGGGGCCGCGGGCGGGTCCATGGCGACCTCTACCGCAGCGCCGCCCGGCTCGCGCACCGCACCCAGGCCCTGCACCACACCAAGATCAGCCGAGAGGCGTCACCGCCACCATCACCGACCTGCTTGCCGCGCGGATCTTGGCTCGTCGTTCCGCACCGTGGATGGCGTGCTCCCCAACCGCTTTCGCAACGGAAGGCGCACGACACTGGGCCGGTGGTTCCGCCCCGGAGGCGGTCACCTGCCGTTGGCTCCCGGACCGGCGACCCCCCCGGCGGCGCTGGAACCAGGCGGCCCCGTCGAGCGCCCTGGCTTACGCCGGGAGCGGTGCCCGACGGGTGGCCGCACATCCGGTTCGGCGGTGTCGGTGGTGCCTGCTTCAATGCGGCGATCGTTTGAAGTCGGGAGGGCTAGGATCAGTGGGCACTTGGGGCAGCGGAAACTTCGACGGCGACACGGCCGCCGACCACCTGTCGGGCCTGACCGACCGGCTGATCGCCGAGGTCGCGGAAGCGATCTCCGGCGACCCGGTCGGCATCGAGCCTGACGAATACTGGGGCGTCGCGGTGCCCTGTAACCTGGAGCTGCTGCACCTCATCGCACGACAGAACTACGTCGGGGTCAGCCTGCCCGATCAGGCCACGATCGCCGGCTGGAAGAGCAGATACCTGGCCGTCTGGGACCAGACGATCGACGGCTTGGAGCCTGGTCCGGAGTACAAGCAGCAGCGGCGTGCGACCCTCGTGCGTACTTTCGACCAACTGGCCGAGTTGGCGAAGGAGTAGGCAACGGGCGGCCGGCAGGCTCGAGCCGGTGACGCGACGCGCGTCACGACGGGCCCGGGTCGGGCCGACTGCTCCCGCCGAGCACGGAGCGAACACCCATCCCGCGGCGGCAACAAGATGTGGGGTCCGTGCAGGATCCGGTAGAAGATGACCGACGGGTTCGACGCAAGAGCGGCTTCGATCGCTTGCAGGTAGCCGCCGTTGCGTGATCGTGAGCCCGTGACGACTAGGCATTCCTGGGCCTCCGCTCGACGGTAAGCGTCGCCATAGCGTCGGCGTAACGGGCGAGCAGCTCGGGTTCGTCGCCTGGGTCAGTGAGCTGGTGGTCCTGGCGAGCGAACAGTTCGTCGACCCTCTTGCCGCAGATGGCGCACAGGGTCTTGCGGTGAGCGTGGCTGTGGTGTGTCTTCCCAGCTCCCGACCGCTGATCATGGTTGGGGTAACGCCGGAGAGCCCGCCGGGTATGCGCTGGTCGAGCGCCTCACCGACGTTCTCCAGCGTCCACCCCCGCCCAGGCGGGCCCGACGCAGCGGCGACGGCTTTCGGGAGTGGTTGCTGCCTGACGACGAGTGATGACGTCCACCTCCCAGTCGTCGCGGCCGTGCCGTTTGTGACCGCGCGACGCATCCCGAAGGAGCGCGTGGTTCCTACAGCCGCCGCGTCAGGCTGTCATCCGAGCACAGCTGAACATCCGCTCATGCCGCGACGGAACCACCGATAGGCGACGTCCCACGGCACCAGATCGTGAGGCACATGTCGCCACGCCGCGCCAGTACGCAGCACGTACAGAATCGTGTCGATGACCAACCGACGCGGATACCGCAACGGCTGCCCACCCCGCCTCGGATCCCGCACCGGCAGCAGCGGCTCGATCACCGCCATTGCCCATCCGTCAGCGACGACTCGTACGCCGGTTTACAAACACAGCGACACAGGCGTGGTCTTCGCTGACACAGTCAGCGAAGAC